>CANGLL010000110.1 GCA_947454605.1 Methylococcaceae bacterium
CTTAGGGAATGCGCCCAAGTCTACCGAGGTAAAATCCGCACTCATTGAAAAACTTAAAGACTGCTCAGACTTAGTTAAAGAACATGTGCTATGGGCTTTAGTGCAGCAAGAATAAATCCTCCCTATCATCACTCTATTAAATTTATGATAAGGAGGAGGAATAAGTTAAGCGGTTATCAATTGCTTTTCTGATGCAGTAAAGAAGTTTTTAAAGTACGGCATAAAGCTAACGGTAGTTGGAATTGAATAAAAGCAATAAATAGCAGCGGCTTCACCGGTTGAAACCCCAAACACCCACTGTGGCATAAATAAGGTCATTAATGCCATAAAGCAATGATAACTGGCGATTTTGTAGTTATGCTTCCAAACAAAGCCACTGAGCGCTAAGCCAAATAAAGAGCCATGGGTGACAAGGGTGCCAAAGGCGCTGGTGATATGATAACCAATGTGATATTTGCCCATAAATAAACACGCCACCATATTGCCAATAAAGCTAGGGGTGGTATTAATCACTTGCCATTCTTTAGGTAAAAAGGCACATAAAATAAAGAAACCACTTAAACACGCGCCCAAGATTGTTGCTTTCTTAAGGGCGGTTTTATCAGAAGAATAAGTCGCTAAAGCCGGCATAATCGCAAAGGCTTGTAAAGCAATATGGTAGGTGGATACTTCACTTAAAAAGGCGTTAAGACCATAACCACATTGATCCGCTACGGGATAAGCGAAATATTGAATAAACTCCATCAGAGCAAAATGAAAAATAGCGTAAGCTCTTGCAGAGCGTACCCAAAAAGATTCAGTTTTATCTAGAAAAGTTACCCCTGAAGCCGCTAATCCAATAACCCCTAATCCTAGCGACATATCAGCACTAAAACACATATTTCCTCCATTCACTTATTAAAATTAATCTTATTTTACTACAAGCTGGGAGGAACTATAACCCAGAGTTGGATACGAGAAAGATAGTTGGCTTAACTTTTTGATAAATCAGTTTTTTTGTGACTATACTGCTCATAATGCCTATATAGGGTTTTGATAAAATAGATAGTTATTTATCCGCTTTGGCCGTAAATAATCTTATTCATAGTGGCTCCATAACCTTAGAACCTTAACATGATGTTCGCTGTCCAATACTTGGTAGATTAAGCGGTGCTGAATGTTAATACGCCGAGAATAAGCACCGGTCAAATCACCAATCAACTTTTCATAAGGGGGTGGATTTTGAAATGGGTCAGTTTTTAAGATTTCTATTAGCCGTATGGCCTTGTCTTTTAATCCTGCCGCAGTTAATTTCTTGGCGTCTTTTTGCGCTTGCTTGGTGTAGATGATTTCCCAGTTCACCAGTCGAGTTCCTGGCTGCATTCCTCAATAGGCGTTGCCATGCCTTCAACAATAGATTCTCGCATTCCGGGTACGCTTAGCAAGTAAAGTGTCTCTTGTATCGCCGACCAGTCTTCAGCAGAAAGCAAAACAGCATTCGCGCGTTTTCCTGTGATGGCAATGGGTTGGTGTGATTCGGCAGCTTGATCAATAATTCTATAAAGATTTGCACGGGCTTCGCTGACGGTCAGGGTTTGCATGATAGTGCCTTAAAGAAAATTGAAAACCATATCGTACGATAATGCGTACTCTTTATCAAGCAATAATACTTATAAACAAAAGTTTAGGTAATAATTTGCTAGCAGATTTTAATAGGTATAAATTCCATGGAATGACACAATATAGTCATCATGTTATGGGGTGTAAGCCAATGAATCAGTCTCCTAGGATGATAAGTTAGTCTTATTTTAATAACTCTATATGTTTGAATATGGGATCAATTATTAAGCTAGATGCTTTAGCTGAACTACAGGCTGAGAATTTACGCCTAATTGCTCTATTAGAGGCGCATGGTGTTGAGTGGCGTATAGCTATAGAATCTCCACCTGTGCCCCCTGATGTATTACAACCTGAATCATCAACGCTAACTGCTTCAGAAAAAGTAGAGTTATTTCGTCGATTGTTTAGAGGGCGATCTGATGTTTACCCTATTCGTTGGGAAAGTAAAACAACTGGTAAATCGGGTTATGTGCCTGCATGTGCGAACGAGTGGCGAGTAGGAGTCTGCCAAAAGCCTAAAATTAAATGCTCAGATTGTAATGTTCGTGAGCTAAGTCCGTTATCTGATGCTGTCATTTATAACCATCTTTCAGGTGAACACACCATTGGTGTTTATCCACTGATGTCTGACGATACTTGTTATTTTCTAGCTGTCGATTTTGATGAGGCAGATTGGAAAGAGGATGCTCAAGCATTTGTTCAGTCTTGTAATGAATTGGGTGTTTCAGTTTCGCTAGAAGTTTCCCGCTCAGGTAATGGTGCTCATGGCTGGATATTTTTTGAAAATAAAGTTTCCGCTCGTGATGCAAGAAGGCTGGGTACCGCCATCATTAGTCACACTTGTGTACTGACTCGACAACTTAAACTGACATCTTATGACCGTCTTTTTCCTAATCAGGATACTATGCCAAAAGGTGGTTTTGGCAACCTGATTGCCTTACCGCTTCAGAAAAAGTCTCGTGAAAAAGGTTTCAGTGTTTTTGTAGACAACGATTTACAGGCGTATCCTGATCAGTGGCTCTTTTTAGCGGGTATCCAACGCATGGCATCTTTGGATATTGAGCCGACTATCTTACGAGCTACGGGTAGTATGCATCCATTGGATGTCACTTTTATCGATGAAGAAGATAATAAAGAGCCTTGGAAACAAGTTGATACTAAAAATGCGAAGCTGATTGGTGTCATGCCTGAATCGCTAACTATTACCTTAGCAAATTTGATTTATTTTGAAAAAGCTGGACTGCCGCAATCTTTAGCTAATCGTTTAATTCGTCTGGCTGCATTTCAGAATCCCGAGTTTTATAAAGCACAGGCCATGAGATTTCCAGTATGGGATAAGCCTCGTATTATCGGTTGCGCCGAAAATTATCCAAACCATATAGCACTACCGAGAGGTTGCCTAGAGGCGGCGCAAAACTTACTGAAAGAAAACGGCATTTGCTATGATTTACGCGACGAACGTTTTGAAGGCAAAGTAATTGATGTTGCTTTTGCGGGTAGTTTAAGGCCTGATCAAGAACTAGCTATTATTGAAATGTTACAACACAATACCGGTGTGCTGTGTGCGCCAACAGCATTTGGTAAAACGGTGGCCGCCGCTGCATTGATCGCTAGGCGAGGCATTAATACACTTATTTTGGTTCATCGTACTGATCTTCTTAAGCAATGGCAAGAAAGGTTGAGATCTTTTTTGGGGGTTGGTAAGGGTGTTGTTGGTGCTGTAGGAGGTGGTAAGGCTAAGCCGACGGGCAAGATTGATATAGCGGTTATGCAATCACTCTCACGTCAAGGAGAAGTTAATCCATTGGTAGAAGACTACGGGCAAGTGATTATTGATGAATGCCATCACGTTGGGGCCAGTTCATTCGATGCTATATTGAAACGAGTCAAGGCTAAATATGTGCTTGGGTTGACGGCTACTCCAATCCGGAGGGATGGTCAGCAGCCGATCATATTTATGCAATGTGGGCCTATTCGTTACATAGCATCAAAATCGGATAATGCTCCAACGGATTTGGAAGTGGTTCCTCAGATGATTGATAAAACGATAGTTTTGCCGCAGGATGCCGCTATTCAGGATGTATTTCGTTATATTATCAGTGATAAAGAACGAACCGAGGCTATCGCTACTGAGGTTATCAATGCCTTCAATTTGGGTCGAAAAGTATTGGTGTTGACTGAGCGAACTGATCATTTGGACGCAATCTTGTCAGCTTTGGACAGGAAGTTACCACCAACCTTTGTTCTTCATGGCAGAATTTCCAAAAAACAGCGCGCTAAGGTTATCAAGGAATTGGATGAATTGCCTCTTGATGCTCCTCGTGTGCTTTTGGCAACAGGAAAGCTTGTGGGAGAAGGCTTTGATCATCCACCATTGGATACGTTAGTGTTGGCTATGCCGATATCTTGGGCTGGCACATTGCAACAATATGCCGGTCGTTTACATCGTGAACACGTGACAAAAACCGACGTGAGAATTATCGATTTTGTCGATACAGGGCATCCTGCATTGTTAAGAATGTGGGCTAAGCGTCAGCGAGGTTATCGGGCAATGGGTTATAAGATTAATGATCAATGAGTCTTTTCTAGCATGGCTGATCGTAATATTTCATTTAGTCGGCTTTGATATCCCTTACCCTGGCTCTTTAGCCAAGCTAATACATCTGCATTAACACGAATGAATTACAAACCGATGTCTTTTGGAAAGAAATTAGTCTAAATCGCCTAGAAAATGTGCGAGTGTCGTTGCGGAATTTGATTAAATATCTAGATAAAGAAAAGCAACTTAATGTCACTACCTCCTTTAAGGATGCTTTGGATATCGGCGGGATTAATGAACATAATCTAGTGCCCACCTATACCAATTTACAGAGTTATAAAGACCGCGTGGAGTCTTATATTCGGAATCATAAGGATCACTTGGTGATTCATAAGCTTAAAACCAATAAGCCGATTACTGAGACAGAAATTAATGTGCTGGAAGGTATTTTATTTGATGGTAAAGCCATAGGCACTAAACAAGATTATATCGCGCATTATGGCGATAAGCCTTTGGGGGCATTTATCAGAGGTATTGTGGGCTTAGATATTACGGCGGCTCAAGCAGTCTTCGCCGATTTTATTCAAGCCGGGAATTTACGCGCGGATCAGTTAACTTTTATTAAGCAGATTATCCAGTATCTAACCACAATCGGTACGATCGATAAGGCACTATTATTTGAACCGCCTTTTACTAATCTGCATGATCAAAGCTTATTTGGTGTATTTGATGATGTTGCCGTAGGGCAAGTGATTAAGTTAATTGATACCGTTAATCACAATGCCTTAGTGGATAAGAAGATTGCTATGTGAGTGAGAGTATTGCCTTATCTTGAGGTAAATCACGTTGCGCCAGAGTCCTGCGACAGTAGTGGCGGTTTTATTAATCATCGCAATTCTCCATTTCTTATTATTTAAGGCTAATTTTTTGAGGCTTAGTGCATATTAGCCAATGTATCCAATAAACCATCGAGATACCTAAAAGGATACAAACTTTGGTAAAAACATCCACATCTTGCGTTTTAATGGGTGGTTCATTTAGTATTTTATGCTGAACCTTCTGAGTATCTACTAGACTTGTACCCCCCAGGTTTTCTTGGTTAAAGGCAACTTTATTAATCTCAGGAATTTGATTTGAGTTATTGCTTATGGTTTGCGCTTGGTCTTCAAGTCCGAAGGCATTAAGTGATAATAGGAATGTTGATAGGCAGATTGCGATTTTTATTATTTTCATTATGTACTACCTCGCAGGTTAATAAGATGACATGAATAGTGATTCGCTACTATTTGACATATAAAAAAGATTCGGTTAGCTTTTACCAGGCAACATACCTACTGAACCTGGTTTAATGCGTTTGCAGGTTACAACTACATCTTCAAGATGGCACTTTTTCTTTCTTTTATTAGAATCGCTACATTCATTACAAATGGCCTTGCCAATATCCTTCACTGCTTCAACATGCCAGCCATAACCTTGTGACTGGCAAAATCTTTTACTGTAATTTTTAATGTTATAGGGTTTTGAAGCCGTTGCTATAGCCTCGGATTCAATTGCACAGATTGGCGACGGCAGGGTATTTGCTATAAGATCTCTGTATATGTATTCAGTTGCCGAAACAGTACTTGAAAAAAAGATAAGCCCTGCCAACAGGCCGAATAAATTAAATTTCATGGTTATCTCCCAGTTATTATTGTTATAGACTTAAACGTATTGCAATACGCTTTAGTTGATAGCCTCTGTAGTTATATAAGGCTTAGTTCAAAATTCTAATATTCATTTGAGTATTTTCCTCTTCCACCTGTTGCTTAATCGGTGCGAATTTTTGGTTCTCACTTTGTTTAATCAAGAAAATACCCGCTAATATGACAAACACTGTAATACCTACATACAACCAGAATGGGTCTTTTTGTTGTGTTTTTTCCTTCACTTTTATTACCTCTTTATATTTATATCGAATCGATATTATATGGGAGGCATAAGACTTATGTCAATTAATTATCGAATCGAAACTATCGTCCGTATAAATGTGTATCAACCCAATAAAGCTTAATGTGCTATAGCACTAACCATTAGTATGTTTCACCATGAAAAATGGATTTGTTATAATGCGCTTAATCTCTTGAATTATAGAAATTATTGTCACTATGGAAAAAGCAGACTTATTCGATTTGGTTGAGCGGATTGCGGCTTTAATTCGTTCAGAAGAACGAAAAAAATGTACAGCAGTGGGTTTGCAAACAGTCCATTTACAAGCCCTAAATTACTTATCGCGTTGCAATAAATACAGTGATACTCCGGCAGCACTAACAAATTATTTGGGTATGACCAGAGGCACTGTTTCTCAGAGTTTGTTGCTATTGGAAAAAAAAGGCTATATAAAAAAAACAGTCGACATAAATGATCGACGCGTTATCCATCTTGAATTATTGCCGGAAGGCAAGACCATCTTAGAACAAGCCAGACCTGCAGAATTGTTTATTAA
>CANGLL010000111.1 GCA_947454605.1 Methylococcaceae bacterium
ACAGCTAATGCCGCTGAAGCCCCTAATAATGCTGGAATTTCTGTATCAACCTCAGGATTTAAAGAGATAACTGTGGCAATGATTTGAACTTCGTTTGTATACCCTTCTGGGAATAAGGGTCTGATAGGACGATCAATCAACCTTGAAATCAAAGTTTCTTGTTCGCTAGGACGACCTTCTCTTTTAAAAAAGCCACCAGGAATTTTACCTGCAGCATAAGCTTTTTCTTGATAATTAACTGTTAAGGGAAAGAAATCCCCTCCATTAGCGTCTTTTTTACCTACTACAGTAACAAGTAAAGAGGTACCATTAACATCAATAATAACTGCACCATCTGCTTGACGCGCAATTTCACCAGTTTCTAGTGTAACGAGATTATCACCGTACTGAAATTCTTTCCTAATAGGATTCACTATAGGGTTCCTTAGTCTTAAGGTTATTAAAAGGCTTATATTAGGTTTTTAAAACATCCTAATTCACAGCTATGGCGTTTGGCTAATATTTAGCCAAGGTATATCGAAAGCTTGAACAAATAAGCTGCATTAAATCAACTCTATACAAAATATTTATGTATAGCGCTTTTTAATGCAGCTTATAAGATCGATGATTCTTTACTTACGTAAACCTAAGCTCTCAATCAAAGCACGATAACGATCGCTATCTTTATTTTTCAAGTAATCAAGTAATTTACGACGTTGATTAACCATACGTAATAAACCACGACGTGAATGGTTATCTTTTTTGTGTGCAGCAAAGTGCGGTGTTAAATGTAGAATGTGAGCGGTTAATAAAGCAACTTGTACTTCTGGTGAACCTGTATCAGTCTCTGATTGACGATATTTTTCTACAACTGCTTTTTTTTGTTCTGCTGTAAATGGCATTTATAATCCCTAAGATTAAATTAAAATTAAAGTTGCTATTGCAACTATTACTAACTGATCTCCACGTTAGGGTGTAGAAATCAATATTTGTGTTAGCTGATATTAATCAGATAATTGAAGTCGTCATATTAAACAACTTCTTCGGTGCTATTCTACCATCTAATCCCATTTCACCCAAGCCTAAAAAAGCATCATCATGATACATTCTTACAGTGGCTTGCGTAGTTATTAGCTCTTGAATTATAGACATATCAAAATCTATTGATTGCCCATAATTGATGGCTGTTGCCTGTTGATTCGATAACATTACTAACGGCAAATACTCTAAAGGCTTATCCACGTCAATGAGCGCTAGATGTAACTCTAACTCTGACATCGCAGTTAATTGCTCTAAACTATAAGCTTGGTCAATACTAAATTGACCCGCCTCAATCCTACGTAACTCAGTTACAGAGGCACCACATCCCAATTGATGTCCAATGTCTTCTATTAAGGATCTAATATAAGTTCCTTTAGAACAGGAAACATCGAGCTTGAATTGATTGGGAACTTCTGAATTGGGACCATTAAAACCTAACAACACCAAGTCATAGATTGTTATTCGCCTTGCTTTTCTTTCAACAACTTGGCCTTCCCTTGCCAACTCATACAATTTTTTTCCATTAAGCTTTAGAGCGGAATACATTGGGGGAACTTGATCAATTTCACCTTTAAAGCCGTCCAAACAATGATGGATGTCACTCAGTGATAATTCAGGAACAGGCTTCGTGTCAATAATTTGACCTTCAGCATCGCCAGTGTCTGTCATAACACCTAACTGAGCAACTACCTGATAACGCTTATCATCATCAAGCATTAAAGCAGAAACTTTAGTTGCCTCACCAAAACACAAAGGCAATAAGCCTGTTGCTAATGGATCAAGACTTCCTGTATGCCCTGCTTTATTAGCATTAAATAGTCGTCTAACTTCTTGTAAAGCTTTGTTTGATGAAACACCTAAACGCTTATCTAGCAATAGAATACCGTGGACATTAAGTCCCGATTTGCGTTTTGCCATACCCGCAATTAATCCAAGTTATGCTTTACTACGTCACTTAATAACTCAGCAACACGCATGCCTGTATCAAAGGAATCATCATAATAAAACCGTAACTCTGAGATATGTCTTAAACGCATTCGCTTAGCCAACTGATGACGAATAACCGGACTCATTTCATTAAGCACTTTTACATTGGCCCGCTTACCTGCGTCATCTGCATTTAATACTGTGACATAAACTTTCGCCACAGCGAGATCTTTTGTGACTACAACTTCATTGATGGTAATAAACCCCAATCTTGAGTCATCAATATCTCGCTGAAAAATCAACGATAGTTCTTTTTGCATCTGCGAAGATACTCGCGCATTGCGTCCAAACTCATTAGCCATAATGACTATAATTCCCGTCTAATTTCTATACGCTCAAACACTTCGATTTGGTCACCTGGCTTAACATCGTTGTAATTCTTTACACCGATACCACATTCCATACCCATCTTGACTTCAGCCGCATCATCTTTAAATCGACGTAATGACTCTAACTGGCCTTCAAAGATAACCACGTTTTCACGTAAAACACGAATTGGTAGACTTCTCTTAACGTAACCATCAATAACCATACAGCCTGCAATAGCACCGAACTTAGGTGATTTAAATACGTCTCTAACTTCTGCAAGGCCGACAATTTGTTCTTTGATTTCGGGCGCCAACATACCGCTAATGGCTTTTTTGACTTCATCAATAGCGTCGTAAATAACACTGTAGTAATGAAGATCAATGTTCTTTTCTTCAATTAACTTTCTAGCAGTTGCATCGGCCCTAACGTTAAAACCGATTAAGATAGCACCCGAAGCCAATGCTAAATTAGCATCCCCTTCATTAATACCACCCACGCCACCAAATACAACCTTAACTTCTACTTCGTCATTTGATAAGCCCATTAATGAACCACGTAATGCTTCTAAACTACCTTGTACATCAGTCTTAATTACCAAGTTAACACTCGCTAATTCACCTGTTGTCATTCTAGAGAATACTTCATCTAGCTTAGAGGCTTGTTGTGCAGCATGCTTAGTGAATTTTTTACGATCTTCACGATGTTTAGCTAAATCTTTAGCGATACGTTCATTTTGTACCACTAAGAACTCATCACCGGCATTAGGCGTACCTGATAAACCCAAGATCTCTACTGGAACACAAGGTCCTGCTTCTTTAATCGCTTTACCATTTTCATTAAACATAGCTCGAACACGACCGTACTCTTGGCCACATAACACCATTTGACCGTTTTCTAAAGTACCTTTTTGAACCATTACTGTTGCTACTGCACCTCGACCTTTATCAAGTCGCGATTCAATAACCAAACCAGAAGCGGCACCTTCGATAGGCGCTTTAAGTTCTAATATTTCAGTTTGAACAATTAAAGCCTCAATAAGATCATCAATACCTTCACCTGTTTTTGCAGAAATCTTTAAGAATTGAACATCTCCGCCCCACTCTTCGGCGATAACATTAATAACAGATAATTCTTGCATCACTTTTTCAGGATTAGCGTCAGGCTTATCTATTTTGTTAACTGCAACAATGATAGGCACGTTCGCAGCTTTCGCATGTTCAACAGCTTCCTTAGTTTGAGGCATTACACCATCATCTGCAGCTACTACGACGATTACAACGTCCGTAATATCGGCACCGCGAGCTCGCATGGCAGTAAACGCCGCGTGACCTGGGGTATCTAAGAACGTAACAGCGCCGTGGTCTGTTTTTACTTGATAAGCACCAATATGTTGAGTAATGCCCCCCGCTTCACCCGCAGCAACACGTGTTTTACGAATGTAATCCAATAACGATGTTTTACCATGGTCAACGTGGCCCATAATGGTCACAATTGGCGCACGGGGTAATTCAACACGATTATCTTCTTCTTGAGCCTCAGCTAACATTTCTTGTTCAAGATCATCTTCACTTTGCATAATTGCGTTGTGACCCATGTCTTCTACAAGAATAACGGCAGTTTCTTGATCAATACTTTGATTGATGGTCGCCATGATGCCGAGTTTCATCAAATGCTTAATAACTAAGGCCGCTTTAACACTCATTTTTTGTGCTAAATCTGAAACGATGATCATTTCAGGTATCGTTACATCTTTAACGATAGGCGCAACAGGCATTTCAAATTGATGCTTACCATCAGATTGAATATTATTACGAACAGGTTGCTTGCCTTTTTTCTTACCTTTTCTTGCATCCCTGCCACCCGAACGATCACCGTCTTCATTAGATTTACGATGTAAAGTCTCTTGTTTTGCAGCAGCTTGCTGCCTGACTTTATCAGCATTTTTTCTAATAGATTCTTCTAATCTACTTTCTTTTTCTAATTGTTTTTTTCTAGCCTCTTCATCTTCTTTTGACTTGCTAGATTTCTCTTGTTTGTTTTTCTTTTCTTCTTTTACTTTTAAAGCCTCAAACTTAGCGACGGATTCCACCAACTCGACAGGCTCAATTTCTAAATCTTCGTCTACAACTGCATCATTAGTAACATCGGCATCTGATACTGTCTCAGTTTCGGTTTTTTCTTCAGGAACGACTTCTTCAGCAATAGATTTTTCAGGTTGTGTTGATGCATCTGCTATGGTTTCAGTTAAAACTGGCTCAATTATAGTTTCAACCACTACCTCAGGAACTTCTTCTACTTTCTTAGCTTCAACTTCTTCAACTTCACTGCGTTTGATATAAGTCTTCTTTTTACGAACTTCAACACTAATTGTTTTGGTAGTACTACCTGGCACAGAGGCCTGCTTCATCTCAGTTACTTTTCTGCGCTCCAAAGTAACTCTTCTGGGTGAATTACCTGCATCACTGTCTGATTTACCATGACGTTTACGTAAATGCGCTAACAATTGCATTTTTTCATCTTCAGTAATGAAATCATCTGGCGTACTGGCGGACAAGCCCGCCTCTTTCAATTGCTCTAACAATCTCTCTAGAGGAATCTTTACTATCTCGGCTAACTGCCGTACTGTTTTATCACTCATCTTATACCCCCTTAATTACTCGCCATGTGCCTTAAGCAAACCAAGGCTCACGCGCCTTCATAATTAATATTGCCGCCCGCTTTTCATCAATACCTAAAAGACTGACTAAATCGTCAACTGCTTGTTCAGCTAAATCTTCCATAGTAACAATACCCTGACCTGCTAATTCATGAGCCAAATCTGAATCCATACCTTCCATTTCTAATAAATCTTGTGCAGGTTCAGCTGAGTCAATATTTTCTTCGAACGCAATCGCACTAATCAATAGAGCATCTTTTGCGCGGCTTCTTAATTCATTCACTAGATCTTCATCAAATCCTTCGATATCTAGCATTTCACTCACCGGCACATAAGCGATTTCTTCTACGCTAATGAATCCTTCTTCAGCAAGAATTTGTGCAATATCTTCGTCTACATCTAACTGATTAATGAATAGTTGTTTGATTTTACCTACTTCTGCTTCTGCACTTAACTCTGCTTTAGAAGCATCTAATACATTCAACTCCCAGCCAGTCAATTGACTCGCCAATCGCACATTCTGCCCGCCACGACCAATAGCCTGGGATAGGTTATCTGCACCCACAGCTAAATCCATACTGTGCTTATCTTCATCAACAACAATAGATTGGATTTCAGCGGGTAACATAGCGTTTATCACATATTGTGCTTCGCTTGGATTCCACAAAATGATATCCACTCGTTCTCCGGCAAGCTCATTAGTAACTGATTGAACTCTTGATCCTCTCATACCAACGCAGGCGCCAACAGGATCTAATCGTGGGTCATTGCTCTTAACCGCTAATTTAGCTCTAGAACCCGGATCACGTGACGCACCGATGATAGAGATTAATCCCTCCCCTACCTCGGGTACTTCAAGCTTAAACAATGCCACTAACAATTGTGGATCAGTTCGACTTACAAATAATTGTGGACCTCTCGGTTCAGATCTAACATCCTTCAAGTAACCGCGAACACGATCTCCTACTCGAATAGCTTCTCTTGGAATCATATCTTCTTTAGCGATATAAGCCTCTACATGACCACCCAAATCCAGATACACACTGCCTTTTTCAATACGCTTAACGATACCTGTTATAAGCTCACCCACTCTATCTTTATAGGCTTCAACAATTTTAAGGCGTTCTGCTTCCCTGACTTTATGAATGATCACTTGTTTTGCAGTTTGAGCAGCGATACGTCCAAAATCGACAGACTCAATTTCTTCTTCAACAAAGTCACCTACTTGAATGTTTGCATCATCCAGTCTTGCAACTTCCAATAACACTTGTGTGGTAGGAAACTCAACATCACCGGCAGAAGTCGGATTCACATCAACAACTTCCCATTGTCTATAAGTGATGTAATCACCCGTTTTTCTATTAATTTCGACACGCGCTTTAATAACATTAGCATGTCTTTTAACCGTTGCAGCTTCTAATGCAGACTCTATAGCTTGAAAAACTATTTCCTTTTCTATTTCCCTTTCATTCGAAAAAACTTCAGCTACTAACAAAATTTCTTTATTTGCCATCTCGGCCTCCTTTTTCAATTAAATACTCGGGTACTAGGCGC
>CANGLL010000112.1 GCA_947454605.1 Methylococcaceae bacterium
CCATGAATCGGACTCGTTTTAATCAGTTTACGTTCTATCATTTTTTCTACCGCTAGAGATAAAGCTACAAACCCCCCAGTAATTGAGGCTGTACGCGTACCCCCATCGGCTTGCAGAACATCACAATCGATCGTTATTGTATGTTCACCCAGCGCTTTTAAGTCAACAGCGGCTCTTAAAGAACGACCAATTAAGCGTTGAATTTCTAGGGTACGCCCACCTTGTTTACCATGAGATGCTTCACGATTCATGCGGGTGTGTGTGGAGCGCGGCAACATACCATATTCAGCCGTCACCCAACCCTCTCCTTTACCCTTAAGAAAACGCGGCACACTTTTATCTACGCTAGCGGTACAAAGTACACGAGTATCCCCAAACTCAACTAAAACAGAGCCCTCAGCATGTTTGGTAAAGCCACAGGTAAATTTAATATCTCTGAGTTGATCTGGGTTACGTCCGCTAGGTCTCATGTGTTTTCCGATAAATATAAAACCCGAAAGTATACCCTAAAAAAGCATTCAAATGATGCAACAGTCATCAGAGAGGTTTAGAATGGACGCCTTTTGAAGCACACTATCGCCTGGATCAATAATGATAAAAAGCATGACCGCATACGCTGGCAGTGAAGCCAGTGTTGGAGACTTAACGCTTAACTGTGAGT
Source organism: Methylococcaceae bacterium (assembly GCA_947454605.1). Lineage (GTDB taxonomy): Bacteria > Pseudomonadota > Gammaproteobacteria > Methylococcales > Methylomonadaceae > Methylobacter_C. The sequence continues at coordinate 662 of CANGLL010000112.1, forward strand.
TACGCTCAGTCAACCATCGCTACTGCGACATTACGCTTAAATTACCTGAGCACTTTCGGTTTCTGGAGGCTGATATTCGGTCCATGCTCACTGCAAAAATCAATCGTGGCAAAATTGAATGTGGACTTAGCTATAAAAAACATACCAAAAACACCGCACACTTTACCATCAATAGTGACGCAGTCACCGCCCTACTGGCAGCAACCAACCAAATTGAAGAGCAGATGCAAGCGGCTTTATCCTTCTCTGCATTAGATGTCCTGGCTTTTCCGGGCATTCAACAGGAAGCTGAATCAGATAAAACACACCTTAATGAAGGTGTTGCCCATTTAGTTAAACAAACGCTAAACCAATTCTTAGAAGTAAGAGAACGTGAAGGCGCACAACTTAAAGTCTTAATAGAAGAGCGTTGCCATAAAATGCAAACATTTGTCACACAAGCTGACCAACGCATACCGCAAGTCTTACAAATAATCCGCACCAAAATAACAGACCGCGTGACTGAATTAGTGGCCCAACCGGACTTTGATCGTTTAGAACAAGAGTTAGTTTATCTCACTCAAAAACTAGATATCGCTGAAGAATTAGACCGCTTAACGACTCACATCACCGAGGTACTCCGCGTCCTTAATGCTAAAGAACCCATCGGCCGTCGTTTAGACTTTTTAATGCAAGAACTTAATCGAGAAGCCAACACACTAGGCTCTAAATCAACTGATACTGAAATGACTCAAATCTCTATCGAACTTAAAGTGTTAATAGAACAAATGCGAGAACAGATCCAAAATATTGAGTGATATTTTAGACACTTCTTGCGCATGCTTACAAAATACCTTCGTAAACAGTAATTCCTCTTTTGCAAGCTGACACTCACCTTTTGCCAGAATTTTCTAGCCTGTGCAAGCCATAAGCCACCTTGTTACGCCTTTAACAGGATGTGTTAGTGATGTTATTTGCATAATCTCTGCTGTAGGCTTTATCATCAGCACTTTATAGTTAATCTTAACTCCTTACCATGCCAAGATTCTTAACGCATTACTGGCAACTATTCGCGCTACTGACGGGTGCTTTATTCACCCTTAGTTTTGCTCCGTTCAATTACCCTTACTTAGCCCCCCTTGCCCTGAGCCTCTTGTTTTATAGCTGGCAAAATACCCCTCCACTGCGTGCCTTTTTAATCGGCTATAACTTTGGCATCGGTTCTTTTGGGATAGGCATCTCTTGGGTTTATATCAGTGTGCATGACTTCGGCGGCGCTAATAGCTTTAATGCCATCCTTATCACGCTGTTATGTGTACTTTTTTGGGGCGTATTCCCCGCCTTGGCCGGTTATATTTCTGCAAAAACACGACTTAATAAAAACCAAAAGCTGTCTTATATCGCCCTGCCTGTTATCTGGATGCTGATTGAATACTGTCGTGGTGAACTCATCCTAAATGGCTTTCCGTGGCTACAAATAGCTTACGCACAATTAGATACCCCCTTAGCCGGGTATATTCCTGTGCTGGGCGCTTATGGCACTGGCCTTATCAGTACTTTAATGGCGGCAGGACTGATAGGTGTTTTTCAGCAGCCCCGCTATCAAATGGTATTTATCGCGCTTTTACTTACCACGTTAAGCCTGGGGGCCACGCTAAAGTCGGTGCAATGGACACAGTCCAGCGGTGCGCCTATTAAAGTGTCTTTACTGCAAGGCAATTTAACTCAAGACCAAAAGTGGCTGCCTGAAAACAAAGCCAAAACCTTGCTATGGTATAAAGCGAATACCGAAGCGCACTGGGATTCTGACCTTATTATCTGGCCAGAAACCGCTATTCCCGCTTATTTATCAGAAGTGAATGATTGGTTTATTCAACCGTTATCAAAACAAGCTGAACAACACCAATCGACTGTGGTGGTAAGTTTACCGATTAAAAACGAAGCCATTAACGAGAAATACAATGCCGTTATGACCTTAGGTAAAGACTCTGGTTTTTATAAAAAACGCCACCTATTACCTTTTGGCGAGTTCCTCCCTTTACAGCCCTTATCAGGGTTTATCTTAAATAGTCTAGCCATAAAATTAGGGGATTTTAACGCCGGAGATACTCATCAACCTTTATTAAAGGTCGCAGGCTATCCTTTTATAACGACGATCTGTTATGAAGATGCCTTTGGCGCACTGGGACTCGTTAATATTGATCAAGCGGCTTTATTAATTAACCTCACCAATGACGCATGGTTTGGCGATTCAATAGAGCCGCATCAGCACTTACAACTGGCTAGAATGCGTGCTTTAGAAACAGGGCGTTTTTTATTACGCGCCACTAATACAGGCATTACAGCCATCGTGGATGCCAAAGGCCAGGTGATCCAACAGGCACCTTTATTTGAGCCCGCCATACTTACCAACCGCATTACCCCTTTGACCGGGCTAACACCTTATGCCCGCATCGGTGACCGACCGATACTGGCATTATTGGTTTCGGTATTTTTTATACTGATAGGGCTATCAAACCCTAATCGCCGACATATTTCCGCTGATGCCTTATAGAACACGTCTATAAAAATGTTAGAATGCTCAATTATTTATCATCTGCAGACCGTTAACCTTATTTCATGTCCAGCCATTTAAAACTCCCCATAGATTCACTCAAACTTACTATCGATTTAAACGGTATTGATCTACCGGAAGTTCCTCGCTTACAAACTGGAATTTTAGGACAGCCCAGAGCGCAGAGCGCACTTGAGTTTGGTATTGCAATGCCCAACCCTGGCTATAATGTTTTTGTGATGGGTGAAACGGGCTTAGGCCGTTTAACGATGATTATGAATCATTTGGAAACGCTAGCTCATACACGAACTGCGCCTTCTTCTTATGCGTATGTTGACAACTTTGATAACAGCCGTGAACCTGTTGCCATCGAATTACCCGCCGAATATGGGCAAGTGCTAAGCAAAGATATTGAAAAATTCTTAGATGATCTTTTAGAGAATTTTCCAGCGGCTTTTGAAAGCCCAACTTATCAACAAAAGAAATCGGCTATCGAGCGTCAATTTAGTCAAAACTATAATGCCGCGATTGATATAGTCGATAAAAAAGCGCAAACCCTCAGCATTGCTTTATTTAAAGAAAGCGAAACGATCACCTTTGCGCCCATTAGAAAAGACAAGTCTCTCAACGAAGAACAGTTTCAACAACTGCCACAAGCAGAACGCGATATTTTTCATAAGCATGTTGAAGAACTCGAAGACTATTTAAGTGAAGTATTATTAGAGCTACCCCAATGGCGTAGAGCCATGATTGATAAAATCAAACAATTGGATAGCGATACGATCAGCCTAGCGATTGAGCCTTTATTTGCTGAGCTTGAAGAAAAATATCAAAACATAGACGACGTTATTACCTATTTAGCGGAAATCAAAAAGCATTTAAATCTGTCTATTGCTGATTATTTAATGCCGGGGCGCACGTCAGATGCTAGGGAATCTGCTGCAAAACGCTTAGCCTTAAATGAGCTATACGCCCCCAATGTGATCGTTGATAATAAACTAGAGTCGGGCGCGCCTATTATTTATGAGCCACACCCTATCTATCCCAACTTATTTGGCCGAATTGAATATGTCAGTGATCAAGGTGCCTTAATTACCAATTATCAAAAGATATGTGCAGGCTCTTTACATAGAGCCAACGGTGGCTATTTAATTTTAGATGCCGAAAAGCTATTAACCTATCCATTTGTTTGGGATGGTCTTAAACGCGCTTTACAATCGGGTCGTATAGAAATTGAATCACCGTATTCAGAATTAGGTATTAATACCATTACCCTAAAGCCAGAAATTATTCCGCTGAATGTTAAAGTGATACTGGTCGGTTCTCGGGATATTTATTATCTGCTTGAAGAAATGGACGCTGAATTTAATGAAATGTTTAGAATTCTAGCGGATTTTGACAGCTATATTCCGCGCAATGAGAAATCCATTCAAGGTTTTGCCTTGTTAATGCTTAAACATGCTCAAGACTCTGGCGCTAAACCTTTAACTCGAGCAGCCGTAAAAAGCTTAATCGAACACAGTTGTCGTCTCTCAGAAAATCAACATCATTTCTCTGCGCATATCAAAGACTCTTTAGACATTATTGCGGAAGCTAATTTATTTTGTAACCAGACCCAACACGCTGAAATCGACAAAGTTCATATTGAAAAAGCGCTCTCTGCTAGAGAACATCGTAACGGGCGATTATCTCAAGCCATACTTGAGGAAATGTTAGACGGCACTATTCTTATCGACACCGAAGGTGAAGCCATAGGAAAGATTAACGGCTTAACCGTATTAGAAATTGGTGGCAGTAGCTTTGGAGCTCCAGCTCGTATCACCACAACCGTTTATCCGGGCTCCAGAGGTATTGTAGATATTGAAAGAGAAGCTGAATTAGGGCAAGCCATCCACTCAAAAGGTGTGATGATTTTAACCGGGTATTTAGGCCACTCGTATGCACAGCAATTTCCTTTGGCTATTTCTGCCAGTATCGCTATTGAACAATCTTATGGCTATATTGATGGGGATAGTGCGTCATTAGCCGAACTCTGCTGTCTTATCTCAGCCTTAACTCGCACGCCGATTATGCAATCTTTCGCCGTTACTGGCTCGATTAATCAATATGGCGAAGTACAAGCCGTCGGTGGCATTAATGAAAAAATAGAAGGCTACTTTAGACTGTGTAAAGCGCGAGGGCTGAAAGGAGAACACGCCGCGATTATCCCAGCCGCGAATAAACGCAATTTAATGCTAAAACAAGAAGTGATTGACGCGGTCGAAGAGGGCTTATTTGCTATTTATGCCGTAAGATCGGTAAATGAAACCTTGGAGTTATTAACCGGTCAATACGCCGGTGAAGTCGATAATGACGGATTATATCCAGAGAACAGTATTAACTTTAAAGCCATCTCTCGTTTGAAAGAAATCTCTGATATGACGTCAGATGATGATAAAGAAGAAGCGGAAGCCTAAAATCAGACTTATTTATCTTCTTCCGTTACGAGTACATCGATACCATTTTTCCTTAACCTAGACTGGACAGTATTAACACTCTCCGTCTGGGTGTAAGGCCCCATCTTAACGCGGTACCAATTAACATCACCTATTTTGCTTTTGTCTACTTTAGACTCAATACCCATAGTCGCTAATTTTAAACGTAATTCATCAGCCTCTTTAACTGTTTTATAAGAACCCGCTTGCATAACATAATGCGTTTCTTTAGCCTTACCCACCCGTTCTTCTCGTGCGCGTGTCTTAATTTCGTACTCAGGCACGATGACTTCTTTATCCGGTAATATCGTATAAAAATCAAACTGAGGGGGTTTAGGGCCTAGATCAACAACGGGAGCAGGCTTAACTTCTGCCTGAGATTTTGCGTCTTTCTGCTGTTCTACGGCAACCGGTACTGGCGTTTTTTCATCTTTCTTAAATAGCTGAGTAATCAAATAAGCCAAGCCCACTGCTATTAAAATAATAACGGAGGTAAGCAACATCGACTTCCATAAGCTAAAACTAGACTTTCGTCTATACTCAGGCCTGGAACGCCAGTTGTTTTTATCTTGAGCTCTTGATTTATAGTCTCTAGCCATTACATGGATTCAGGTGTATTAATATTTAAGAGATTTAAGCCATTCGCCAACACTTGCTTGATTGCACAAACTAAGTTCAATCTGGCATTACGAACCGCCGCATCTTCAACAAGGAATTGATGCGCATTGTAATAAGTATGGAACTCATGGGCTAAATCACGCAAATAATGTATCAGTAGGTGGGGCTCATACTGTAAAGCCGCTTTTTCTAGCACTTCAGGGTA
>CANGLL010000113.1 GCA_947454605.1 Methylococcaceae bacterium
TCCTCAACAACCGGGAAAGGGTTCCGGTTCTTAAAACACAATGAGGAAATAACATGTCAAATTTAGCTTTTGAAATAGGTTTTGATCACTATCTGTTTAAATTACCTTTAGATATAGCAAGATTTTCTAATGAACACCGTCAACAAATACGCTATGGTGAAGAAGCTGCCAAACAGCAACGCGTTAGTCAAAGATCGCCTGATATATATGAAAGTAAAATAATCAGCCTGCGTGACAGAGCCTTAATCAAAGGTTTTGAAATGACCTTAACGCCAGAAGACTTAAGAATAAAACTACAAAAAACTGGCAACCGTTGCCCCATCACCGGCGCAACATTCACCTATGCAAGACAAGCATTGACCGATTGGTCTGTGGATAGAGTCGATAATAATATAGGCTATACACTTAGCAATATAGAGATAGTCTCAGTTATTGCGAATCAGGCGAAAGATGATTTAGATTTGGCGGGCATCATTAAAAAAGCGATCGGTAAAGCAGATCCCGACAGCGCATTAACCGAAGATGAATGGTTCAGAATGGCACGGTTCTATTATCAAAAAATGAAAATAGAAAAACCCTTAAGCATTTGCAAAATACTCACCGACAAACAAGCTTTTTATGATTATATTGTCTTAATGCAATTATTTAAAAATGATAAGAAACCTAGTAAAGCCTTCTTATTGCTGTTACAAAAATATTGCTCAAAAGAGGTGGTCAGTAAAGCCAGTAAATTGACTCAAAAACGCATATACCATCGTGCAGATATCAATGTGGACGTGTTATACAACAGCCCAAAACTTTATGCGTGGGTGAAAGGCTTCATAAAATCCATTAACGCCCACAGCACTGAATTTGATCCTTTGTTATTGGATTGTTTATTTGCGTAAAGAATTATTAGTAAGAATCAAAATATTTAAAAATTAATTCTGATTTTAGACTATTGGCATCAGTAATAATTAGATTCATCATTGATTTTTCAACCCAGCTTTTATCAACGCCTGATAATTTATTTGCGTTTGTGATGCCAATTTTCCAAACGTTACCCATCACACCTGTACAACCATAATTTGTTGCCGCCCTATCTAAATCAATATTTAAAGTCGGTGTTTTCTGATTACTACTTACATGCTTACATTGTACAATAGCAATAATTCTACCGTCCGTCGATTCAATAATCATATCTGCGCCACCATCCCAAGACGCAGGTGTAGAACGTACTTGATAACCTAATGCAGGCGCATATTTCTGCAGCTTTGTTAAAATCAAGCTCTCGAATTCTTTACCTGTAATTACATAGCTATCTTCTATACTAAACAATTTATTTCTTTGCGCCTTAAATGTTTGTGACAACAAATCGTCTAATATCTCATCAGAATCGAAGGTCGGAAGCAATAAATCGGCACTTCTCCTACGTTTTTCTTTGAGCAGTTGATTTAAATTAAAATCAAAGCATTTTTCAATATTAGGGTGAATTGACATTGGGTAATAGACATGTACGGGTAACTGCTGACCAATTCTGTAGATTCTATCTGTAGCTTGATCTTCAACAGCAGGATTCCACCACCTTGTAAGATGTATCACATGATTAGCTGCGGTTAGAGTAAGGCCAACTCCTCCCGCTCTTGGAGAAAGTAACATTACATCAAAACAACCTTTATCTTCTTGAAACGCATCCACTCTTTCTTGCCTTGCACCGGAATTTACTTGACCATTGATAACCATTGGTAATTTTTTTAAATCATAACGATTCCTGATGATGTCGCATAAAAAATCTGGTTTATGCCAATCACTATACTCAACAAAGATTAATGCTTTTTCTCTTTTCTTATAAATATCATCCAAAATATTAAAACATGCTTGCAATCGAGCGGAACCCTTAATGAAATCATTATCGTTTGCATAATCATTTTGTTTTTTATAATCAGGATGTAATGAACATGCTCTCAATCGATGTAATGCCTCAAGCATTGCACCTTTTTGACCTTCTGCAGCTTGAAAATCTTTAATCACATTATCATAAACTTTTGCCTGTCCAGCAGGCATATCAAGTGGATATTCGTGAATATATTTTTTTGGCAGGCCAACTAACTCTTTATCTTTCATACGTCTAAGCATAAATGCTGGGGCGAACTCATTTGAGCCTGTCAAACGTTCACGTAACTCCGCATTTCTATCTATTGCAATATCTTCACCATCTAGCACAGCTTTTTCATATTTTTGACTAAACTCTTTAATCGAACCAAGAATTCCCGGTTGCAAAATATCAGCAATGGACCATAAGTCACACAAACGATTTTCAACAGGTGTACCCGTCATACCAATCCAAAAATCAGCATTCAAACAATTTGCCGCTGTGTAATTCTGAATACCTGGGTTTTTAAGTTTTTGCATTTCATCAAAAATAACTGATGCAAAGTTAACCGCACCAAAACTTATTTGATAGCGGTTGAGAGTTTCATAAGTGGTAAGCACAACTCCCGCATCTCTCAGTCTATTAGTATTTAGGTGACGTTCTGTTGCAATTGTCCTTACGCCCGCACCATAGACTCTTACTAAATTACCAAGGTCACGATAGAGATGTGTGCTTATTTCAGCTTCCCAGTTTTTAAGTAATCCTGTTGGAGCAACTATTAATAAAGGCTTCACATTGATATCACCATTATCCATGCCATCACGTAACCACGAAAAAAACATGAGTGACTGAAAAGTTTTACCTAAACCCATATCATCAGCCAGCAAGACACCTCTTGAACCTAATCTATAATTTTGACATAGCCAATTAAAGGCAATCACTTGATGTGGCTTGGGTTCACTTCTAACTGAATCTGGTATACCATCAGCTTTAGGATAATATTCTCGAGGTGTTCTCTGAACGATGAAATCAAGGGTCTCTAAGTTCTCTTTGACCAACATTATTGTTGGCTGGACCGAACTAGTTTCATGTGCTTTATCTAGACCATTTGGTTTTTGATAACTTTCAGGCTTCTTGGGGATGAGTTGTTGAATAGCCGACTTAGATTCAGACGTTACAGGTATTTGAACAGATTTATATTCAATAAAAGGCTTATTCGTTTTTTGGGCTTTTTCAAAATCTTCAATGAGCGTTATTGCTTCATTAACAGAGAGTTCAATTTTTTTTCCATCAATATCCAAGCCACCACGTACATCAGGAAATTGGCCTGAAGGTATCCATTCCCCTGGCTTTAATTGCATCCAAGGAATTACCTTTGCTTGCCACTCACCTATACCTGTAACACGCTCAGAAAAAATCTGATCCAAATCGTCTTCATCGATAATACCTTCTAATCTTCCCTGAAGAACAGCTTTAGGATTCTTTAGGAAATTTAATTTCTCATCAATAGATTTGTTTTGAACGTCATGTACAATTTCAAGTACTTTATTAAGTTGCTCACCTATTACAATGTATTTACCAACACCAATACTGTAATAAGGGAGTAATTTTATAGCGTTATTAAAATTATCCGCATATCTATTCTGTTCACTAGGTGGCAATATGTTTTCAAAACATATTTGTGTTGTATTTGAGTTCTCTCGCTTTCTTAATAATATTGGGCGTATTTGATAATCAAGACCACTCGGTATTGCTTCGATTCTAAAGGCATTTGCATAAAACAACTTCAAGCTTTCTATGTCTGAGGACTCAGAGAATTTATGTTTTTCTGGCTCAGGCAGCATGCTTTTGATCGTTTCAAATTGTGCTAACTTCCCAAGTCTATCTCGAGTTGTATCACTCTCTATAATTCCTAAAGTTAATGAATCTAAAGTTTCAGCTAATTTCCAAGCATGATATGGGAGCGTGTATTTTTTCTCACCAATGTTTAAGAAACCTGAGCTTCTTCGATACTGTGTTATAGGTCTTCCGTTACCATTAATCCATTTATAGTTTAATTTATATTCTTTCTGATGTATTAAGCCAGTGCTTTCTAAATGAATGCCGCCATCGAATATATCGGGTAGTTCTAATATTTTTTGTAAGTAGCCCTCTTGACCTTTAAGTTCATTCATCAAAAAAGAGAACGGAAACGAAATAGATGTGTCTGTGGTTTGAAAAGCACCGTCTTCATTTAAATTAAAAGTATCTAGAAGCCAAGAAATACCTTTATGATTTGTAGTCGCCCATTCACTTAAGGGTTTTGGCAAATCATCTACCATCAACTGAAATCTGACATACCAACTATTTGCAGACTCAAACTCTTGAGCTTGAATAGTATATTTGTTTTGTTTTTTCTTAAATCCGAAAATCACGGTCTTGCATCCTTATCCCTGTTTCGTCATAGATGAAATCAGCTAACCTTCTTTGCCATCTATACGTTTCGCTCTGCTGGTGACTAATTCCGTCTTGTTGATAACCATCTACAATCTTCATTGAAGGTAATTTAAGTCTACTACCATAATATTTAGAGTTATAAGTTGATGGGCAAAATTGATTATGACTTTTCCATGCTCTACACTTACCGTTATGACTCCATTCAACTAAAACCAAGTCTCTGATTTTTACAATAAGAATGCTTTGGTTTGATTGACTGCCCCCCTCTAACTCACCAGCAGAAAAATTAGCACCAAAAAGTCTTCTTGCTTGATATTTTGCGTCTGTACCAAATGCGACCCATGCCTCATCCAAAACACCTTTGTCGTAATAGGCTTTCCAAAATGCTTTACGATATTTCCATTGATGCTCTAAAGCCATGACATCAATGATAGAAAAAAACTGTTCTAAACTTTCTCCAATCATCCACTTAAAAAACAAATTTAAAGAACTTTCATCTACAAATCGCCACCCTTTTTCACGATGAATAGGCATCCGAGGGTCTTTGAAGTGTCGTATTAACAAGTTTTTTACATTTTTCCTTAACTCTTCATTTTGAAAACTAAAATTATTGCACCATGGAGATAGCAAACATTGAATAACATCAACACGCCTATCTACAAATCGTAATTGTTGATCTAAAAAATGGAACGATTTTACAGCCTCTATTAATTCTTTTTTGGGAGTTAATGTAAGCTGTTTTAATAGCTCAACACCAACTGCATCAGCATACCCACTTGTAGTCAATTCACCATCTAGCCCGGTACTATCAACAAACCGACTCCAGTCATAATTCACATCTATAAATAAATTAATAGACTGTGACAAATCGAAATCTTCAAGAAATAATCCAAACTGATTATGTCTTTTTTCCCAGCTTTCAAGTGCAAACTTAAGATCCTCTTGCTTAAAAGCATTTTGAATTGCGGCAGCAATCTTTTTGAATGTTGATGGGTACTCTGTTCTAAAGCTGAAGTCTCTCAAATAAACATATATCAACCTACGCCAATTACTTTTTAGACTTTGGGAATGTATCCATTCAAAGTAACGTGATATAAATTCCTTACTTGAACCCAGCTTTTCCTTGTCATACCAAAACACATAAGGTGCATACTTCCAATCCTTATAGTTAATAATTTCCCATTGTTTGGTGTGTAATGCTTGAATAAATCTTTTGTAAGTTAAATCTAATTCAAACTCTGACGGAATCTTAGGTGTAACAGATAATTGATGTGATATTTTTTCAACCGTTTTGATGATTACGGGCACAGGTAACAATGGTGGATTTAGCTTCATCCTATGATGAAACTCCATTATTTTACTTTTTGTTAGCGGTTTATCATTGTCCAACTGCATCTTTCAATTTCTTAACGTCTTCAGGTGTTGGTGATCGCATAATAAACCTTAATTCAATACGCCGATTGAGTTTAAATTTTTCAGGTATCGTGGTTATTGGTCGCCTTGCCTCATAACCACTAACATTTAAAACTGGTACACCATTTTTATTTTTTATTCCCTCGTTTAGTAAGGGACTTGCATCTGTAATTTTACGAAATACTGAAATTGCACGCTTAGCAGATAGTTCCCAATTGTGCTCATGTGATCCTTTTGAATCGGTATGTCCTTCAATAAAAACAGCATCTAAACCATCTTTACTTGCAAGATTTAATTGTTCACATGATTCCTGATGCGATTTATCCTCTGTTATTGATATACAAGGAAGAAACTTACCCAACACTTCAGATAGCGTTTTTAATGGCTTTTCCCCTTTCTCGTCAACCTCATATTTGTCAAAGTTAAATAAGATATCCTCTGGCAACCTGAGTACTCCTTGCTCTATATCTATTGTTACCTGTACGCCAGACTCTTTTAGAGACTTCTCGATTTCACGTAAAACCTTATCTCTTGATTCATTAATCTTAGTAACCGCATCCGTAGCCTCTTGAAAATCATTTGCTACTATCATCAACAAAATTATAAAAATAAAAATAATACCGACCAGCATATCCGTAAAGGATGCGAAATAACTTTCATCATGATTTTCAATGCTACTTGATTCTTGGTGCATCGACTATCCTAGTTCTTTCTTTGATTAATCGTAGATTGCTCTCGCTCATCCGTAAGCTCTTGGACCGCACCGCTCAA
>CANGLL010000114.1 GCA_947454605.1 Methylococcaceae bacterium
AAAAAACACGCGCCTATCAAAATTAAGTATGGGCATCTAACGTTAGATACCGAACAACGCCGCTTTATTATTGGTGAGAAGAGTTTAACCGTTGGCCCCACTTGTTTTCGTATGATGCAGTTTTTTATGACACACCCAGATAAAGTATTCTCCCGTGAGCAATTACTGGATCATATTTGGGGTCACAAGGTATATATTGAAGAACGCACTGTTGACGTCCATATCGTACGTATTAGACAAACGTTGAATGAGTATGGCTGTGGTGATTTATTACAAACGGTGCGTGGTAGGGGCTATCGATTATCGTTAGCCGCTTAAAGATTTAAAAGTTGTTTTGTCCCCCCCTATAGATATGTATTGGTCACTATAAATGTAAATCTTATAAATGATCGATAAAATTCTATGCCCCCCCTTAGGGTAAGAAATCAAGCCTCTGTACATTCTTACCCTCTTTTTAATTTTTGAGAGTTAATCTAAATGATGAGTTTAAAAAGCATGTCTTCTGTGCAATTTTCCCTTATTGTCTTTATTGTAGTCGTAATTCTGATGGAGTTTCTGGATCAATGGATGTAGTAATCAGATATCGACTCTCTCATTTATGACCTAAAATTGTATTATAATCTTTACTAATAAATCCAAAGAATGATTTAATCCCCTCCATCTATATGAAATCGTCAACAGATTCAGATTTAGTTACCGCTCTTAAAGAATGTAAGACTGCTTTTGTGTCTGCCGCTGGATTTAGTATGATCATTAATATTTTAATGCTCGTACCTTCGTTGTATATGCTACAGGTCTATGATCGTGTAGTGCCTACCGGGAATAAATCTACGTTAATGATGTTAACGCTTATCGTGTTTGTGTTGTTTTTAACGATGAGTTTAATTGAATGGGTGCGCTCTCAAATATTAGTTAAAGTGAGTGCCAAGTTAGAGTTATTACTTAATCAGCGGGCTTTTTCTATTGCTTATAAACAATCGTTATATTCAGGTGGACAGAGTACCACAACACAGGCTTTAGATGATTTAACGGGTTTAAGACAATTTTTGACGGGCAGTGGTTTATTTGCGTTTTTTGATGCCCCCTGGATGCCTATTTACATTGCGTTAATGTTTCTTTTTCACGCATGGTACGGTTGGTTCTCTGTATTTACGGCTGTTATATTAGTCATCATAGCGATTATTAATGAAAAAGCGACTGCGGGTACATTGATGGAGGCTAATAAGCAATCAATGATCAGTCGTGGTCAAGTAAGCCGAAATCTCCGAAATGCTGAAGTTATTGAAGCCATGGGCATGATGGTTAATGTAAGAGAGCGATGGTTAACTACAACTCATCAAGTGTTGTCATTACAATCAGAAGCGAGTTCACGAGCAGGTATTATTGCTGCGGCTTCAAAAGTGGTTAGATTGACCTCTCAGTCATTAATCTTGGGATTAGGTGCTTATTTAGTCATTGAAAGAGAAATTACTCCTGGTTTAATGATTGCGGGCTCTATACTTCTAGGTCGCGCTTTAGCACCGATCGATATGGTGATTGCTAACTGGAAAGGCTTTATAAACGCTAGAGGCCAATACGAACGTTTAAATGAGCTATTTATAAAAATCCCTGCGGATAGTGAAAAGATGTCACTACCTGCGCCAACAGGCAGAATTCAGTTTGAAGAAGCTCAAGTAGCGCCCCCAGGTGCTAAAGTACCTGTCTTAAAAGGAATTAGTTTAACTATTGAAGCCGGTGACTTATTGGGTGTTATTGGTGCTAGTGGTGCAGGTAAATCTACCTTTGCCAGAGCGCTTTTAGGTATTTGGCCCACCTCCAGTGGAACCATTAGACTCGATGGTGCTGAAGTGTCGCAATGGAATCGTGATGAGTTAGGTCCTTATATTGGTTATTTACCGCAAGATGTTGAGTTATTTGAAGGGTCAATCAGTGAAAACATTGCCCGATTTGGTGAAATTGATCCTAATCAAGTGGTAGAGGCAGCAAAAACAGCCAATGTACATGAGCTTATTTTGCAATTACCTGATGGTTACGATACTGTCATAGGCGCTAGGGGCGGAGTATTGTCTGGTGGACAACGACAAAGAGTAGGCTTGGCACGTGCTTTATACGGTAATCCTATATTAGTAGTTTTAGATGAACCCAACTCTAATTTAGATGAGCAAGGTGAAGTAGCCTTAGCGAATGCATTACAAAATATGAAGCGTAACAAGGTGACCGTTATATTAGTAACGCATCGCCAGAATGTATTAGTCCTTGTAGATAAATTATTGGTGCTTAATGAAGGAAAGTTAGCGTTATATGGGCCTCGTGATCAAGTGATTGCGCATCTGAAGCAAGCTCAACAAGCGAATGTAACACCCGCTAATACATAATCGTATTTAAATTTAATTATGATGACTCCAGAAAAAAAATCACTACAAAATGATATTTTTGCCCAGACTGACGATAAAGGTATACGTTTGTTTGGATTATTAGTCTTGCTAAGTACGGTAGGCGTTTTTGGGGTATGGGGTTATCTAGCTCCTATTGATGGCGCAGCTATGGCACCTGGTTTTGTGGTAGTTAAGTCCCATAAGAAAACGGTGCAACATTTGGATGGTGGAATTGTTAATCAACTTTTTGTTAAAGAGGGTGATATTGTAAATTCGGGTGATTTATTATTAACCTTAGATGGCACAGAAAATAAAGCGCAATTAGAAATTGCTAGGGGTCAATTTATAACTTTAGCAGCACAAGTGGCTAGGCTCGAAGCTGAAAGAGATGGAAAAAAAAAGGTGCATTATTCTGCGACCCTTGATAATAACGAAGATGATCGTATTATTGAGGCTAAAAAAAATGAAAATCAATTATTTGAAGCACGTATAAATGCCCACAATGGAG
Organism: Methylococcaceae bacterium; assembly: GCA_947454605.1. Lineage (GTDB taxonomy): Bacteria > Pseudomonadota > Gammaproteobacteria > Methylococcales > Methylomonadaceae > Methylobacter_C. The sequence continues at coordinate 2,884 of CANGLL010000114.1, forward strand.
AAATAGCTGTATTAACTAATCGAATTGGACAATTAAATTCCAAAATAAATGGATTAAAGAGCCAGAGGACTAGTAAGCAGGCGTTAGTGGTGTCTTATAGCGAAGAAGTTCATGATTTGAAGGAGTTATTAACCGAAGGGTTTGTTGATAAACAACGATTAAGGGATACAGAACGCAGTTATATCCTAAATTCCGGTGAAGTATCTGCACTTAGTTCTGATATTGCCGCTAGCGAAATTCAGATAGGTGAAACTAAATTGCAAATTTTACAACTTGAAAAGAAGTTTCAAGAAGATGTTTCTACTAAATTAAGTGAAGCTCAAACAAATTTGTATGATGTCAATCAACGTATGCTAGCCACAAAAGACAAGGTCACTAGAATTGACATTAAGGCCCCTGTTGCTGGTCGAGTTATGGGTATGGGTATGCATACCGTTGGAGGTGTGATCTTACCCGGACATCCTATATTAGACATTGTGCCACAAAAAGAAGAGTTAGTAATAGATGCCCAAGTTTCACCATTAGACATTGATAGAGTTAGTGTGGGACTGATAGCAGAAGTTCGTTTTACTGCTTTCACACAAGCGTTAACGCCAATTATTGAAGGTAAAGTTATCAATTTATCTGCAGATCGGCTAATTGATGAAAATACAGGGGCTCCCTATTATCAGGCGCTTGTTGAATTAACGCCTGAAAGTGTGAAGAAAATGTCACATCTTGAACTAGTTCCTGGAATGCCAGTTGAAGTATTAATTAAAACAGGCGAACGTACTGTGTTTGAATATTTAATTAAGCCTATTCGTAACGCTATTGCACGTGCCTTTATTGAAGATTAAGGCTTATGAGTCAGTCCAAAAAACTATTTTTTTTCGCTTTTTTACTTATTTGCTCAACGCAGACACGTTCTGATAACTTAATCAGTATATACCAGCAAGCGTTACAATCTGACCCCCAGCTTAAAACTGCAGAATACAAGGTTCAAATTGGCAATTCACAAAAAGGACAAGCATTAGGTCAATTATTACCTCAAGTTAGTGGCACAGGCAATTGGTCAGAAAATAATCAGGTCGGCTACGTAGCTAAAGGAAGCAATAAAAGTTATTCTGGTACCCGTTATTTTGTGTCATTAACGCAAAGCGTTGTTGATTTGGCTAAGTTTTGGGCTTGGCGACAGTCTCAAGAAATTGAAAATCAATATGCTTCAGAATTGATTGAAGCACAACATGTATTACTATTCAACGTGGTACAACACTATTTTGGTGTATTAGATGCTGAAGATTTGTTATATGTTACGCAGCAAGAAAAACAATCCACTGAAAATGAGTTAGAGCAAGTTAAGAGGCAGTTTTCAAAAAAATTAATAAAGATAACCGACTTGTATGAGGTAGAAGCTCGGTTAGACCAAATTAAAGCGGATGAAATTGAGGCTGAGAGTTTATTGGTTATTGCTAAGGAGGGGCTCAAAGAATTAACAAATAATGAGCATTTTAATTTAGAAAAATTACGTGATGAGATCGAATACAAAGAGTTAGAAGGTAAATTAGAAGATTGGATTTCGATAGCAAAAACTGAAAACCCATTATTAGCTTCTCAGCAAAGTGCGATTGAAGCCGCTAAAAACAATGTAGCTGTTCAACAATCAAGATACCTGCCCGTCCTTGATCTACAGTTAAATTATAATGATTCCAATACAGGTTATCAAAGTACTCAAACGCCCGTTTATCAGACTGAAATTGCCGCTCTTAATGTAACAGTACCTATCTTTACAGGTGGGACAACCACACATCGTATGCATGAGGCGCAAACTCGATTGGATATGAGTCACGAAGAAAATGAAGCTAAACTAAGAGCCTTAGTAAAAGAAACGAGTGACGCGTATACCGCATCTAATGCTAATGCCAGACGAATTAAAGCCTCTATTATTGCCTTGCGTTCGGCTACTAAATCTAGAGAAGCTATGCAGAGTGGCTTGAAATACGGTGTTTCAACTGCGGCAGATTTATTACGTGCGCAACAGGCTGAATATAAATCGAAACGTGAGCTATCAAGATCAAAATATGCATACATTATAAATCGTATGCGTTTTTTAAAGGCCATAGGTACCATTAATGAAGATAATCTAGTCGAAGTTAATACATGGTTAACCTCTAATTGAGTCTTTATACGATATCGTAATTAAATGTGTTTAACGCTGACTCCAGCCTTATGATTATTGATCAGAAGGCTGGTATTTGTAAGTGATATTTCGGATGTATTAAGAGATTTTCTTGTACTTAATGCGTTTAGGGTTGTTTGCATCAGTCCCTAGTCGACGATGCCTATCCACTTCATAATCTTCATAGTTACCTTCAAACCAAACCACATTACTATCGCCTTCAAACGCTAAAATATGGGTCGCGATTCTATCTAAGAACCATCTATCATGCGAGATAACTACGGCACAACCCGGGAAGGCCAGTAGGGCTTCTTCTAAGGCACGCAAGGTTTCAACGTCTAGATCGTTGGTCGGTTCGTCTAACAGCAATACATTGCCGCCGGTTTTGAGTAGTTTAGCTAAATGTACACGGTTGCGTTCACCACCTGATAAATCACCGATGTATTTACCTTGGTCCGCGCCTTTAAAGTTAAAACGACCTACATAAGAACGGGAAGGTGTTTCGTATTTACCGACGGTGATAATATCTAAACCATCTGAAATTTCTTCGAATACGGTTTTCTTAGCATCTAAATCATCACGTAACTGATCGACATACGCCATTTGAACCGTTTGGCCAATGTTTAAAGTCCCTGAATCCGGTTTCTCAATCCCCGCCATCATTCTAAACAAGGTGGTTTTACCTGCACCATTCGGGCCGATAATACCTACAATGCCACCGGGCGGTAATCTAAAGTTAAGATCATTGAATAGTAATTTGTCGCCAAAGGCTTTGCTGATGTTTTCAGCTTCTATGACCACATCACCCAAACGAGGTCCTGGTGGAATATAGATCTCTTGAGTTTCATTACGTTTTTGGACATCAGAAGAAGACAATTCTTCAAAACGAGCCAAACGCGCTTTACTCTTGGCGTGACGGCCTTTAGGGTTGGTACGTACCCATTCTAGCTCCTCTTTCATGGCCTTTTGGCGAGAAGATTCTTGTTTCTCTTCTTGCAACAAGCGATTGCTCTTTTGTTCTAACCAACTAGAGTAGTTGCCTTCCCAAGGAATGCCCGATCCTCTATCAAGCTCTAAGATCCAACCGGCTACATTATCTAAGAAGTAACGATCATGGGTTACCGCGACTACAGTACCCGTATAATCATGTAAGAAACGTTCTAACCAAGCAACCGATTCTGCATCTAAATGGTTGGTTGGTTCGTCTAGTAACAACATATCAGGGTTTGATAGTAATAAACGACATAAAGCGACACGACGTTTTTCACCCCCTGATAATTTAGTCACATCAGCATCCCAATCTGGCAAGCGTAAGGCATCTGCAGCCACTTCTAATTTACGGTCTAAGTTATGACCGTCTGCGGCATTAATAATGTCTTCTAACTTAGCTTGTTCTGCAGCCAATTTATCAAAGTCAGCATC
>CANGLL010000115.1 GCA_947454605.1 Methylococcaceae bacterium
AACGCCTGCTTAGAGTTACTGACCATCGGGGGATATTTAGCATAAGGATGCTGTAAAGCCCCACATAAAGCACACGGCTTGCCATGCACTAAATGAACACGATCAGGCGTTAGCTTTTTTAATAGTCCTTCATAGATAATCGCGGTTTCTAATGAAGCCTTGATATTTTCTTCGCGCTTCATATCTTGCTTGAGCTTTTCTAATGCGAGTGTTAATTCATCTGCATCATATTCAGGCGTTTCTTTGGATTTAAACCATGAAAAAAAGCCGGACTTACCCACGAGCTTTTCATGCTTTAAACCTATGTTATAAAGTACCTGAAAATTTTTTACACGCTCTTGTTGGTCTTGTCTTAAAGATTCCAGATGATCAAATGTATTACCCTGCAATAATTCAACCAGCTCTTTTTGATCTAATTCAATTTGTGTTTTGGATTCGACTTGTTTTGCCTGTTGCTTAGCCAAAGCACTGGTGTTGTTTTGTAAAGCCGTAGACGTCTTTTTGGTTTGTTTCGTATATGACTTAAGCTTGTTGCTTAAATCAATAACCTCTGTTCTTAGTTTCTTTAATTTACCTATTTCTGGCAGTTCGGTTAATAAGATCTCATCTAACTGATGCTCATCTAACCAAGCTGAAACATGGGTAAAGGCGCTTTCTTTTTGCGCGGATTGCTCCGTTAATGACTGCCACTGCTCTAATTCTGTTTGTCTATTTAAAGTGAATTGATTGAGTTGTAGCCTAACATTTTCTAACGTTTTTTGTTGCTCACTAAATGACTGCTTAGCTAAACTTTCGGGTGCTACTTCTACATTAGCGACCTGGTCTCTTAGAAACTTAAGCTCACTCTTTAAGGCCTCTAAGTCTGTCTTAGTTTGCTGAATAAGCGCATTTTGATCTGCAATAGCCGCAATATCCCCCTTAAAGATCAACAAATCTTTAGCTAAACTAATTTGATCTAATCCCCGTTGATTATCAGCAATCTGCTGTTGAAGGGTTGCTAAATAACCATCTTGCTCTGTGATCTGTTTGTTGATAACGGATATATTTGATAACAAAACCTGTTGTTGCGTTAGCGTGTTTTGCGCTTCCTGCAACTCAATGAGTTGTGCTTTAAAATCTGAGAGGTCTTGTTCACTGGCTTCAAGCTTATCAGCCGGCATCACTTGAATAGTCAACAATTGTTGTCTTAAGAAATCCAATTCCTTCTGGGCAGAGACTGCCTTATCTAAGACTTCTTTTTTATAGTCGGTGTAAATATCGGCACTGATAATCTTTTCTAAGATATCCATGCGCTCATTGTCTAACGCATTTAAAAAAGCCGAAAAGTCACCTTGAGCCAGCATGATAGAACGCGTAAAGTTTCTAAAACTCATCCCCGTAATGTCTATCATTTTTCTACAAACGTGCTGAGGGGTATCCGCTAAGACTTGTTCATCAGACAACCGAACTAATTGCATTTGGGGGGGCAATAACGCTCGATTAGCGTCACCCTCTGCTCGCTCCACAAACCAACCTGACTTATAAGATTCGCCATCGACTGTAAACTCAACCACAGCAAAAGATTCTGCTGTTTGTAGTGTCATTACATGATCTGCGGGTCTATCAAAACGAAAGGTTTCACCATACAAACCTAAGGTGATCACATCTAAAATACTCGATTTACCTGAACCATTAGGCCCTGTAATTGCAAAAACGCCCGTTTCAGAAAAAGGCGCTTGTTGAAAATCAACCTGATTTTCGCCTTCTAACGAATTAATGTTTTTGAAATGTAAGGTGAGTATCTTCATAAAAAGTGATTTTCTAGTGACACACTACAAGGTGTATTATAAGGCGACATGATACACGATGGCGCTGTTTGAGAAAACCGAAGCCCATTAGCACTTACAACTCATCCTGCAAGCGTTGATATATACCGCCAAAGCTACCATTACTCATAAATACAAAGTGTTGCGCATCACAAGCTTCTACCTTTAGTTTGGCAATAATGGCATCAATCGACTGATATATTTCAATATTATCAGCATACTGCGTCAATTTACTTAAATCCCAATCCAGGTTTTGCGGTTGATACATAATAGCCAAATCGGCCTGTGCTAACGATTTTGCTAAGGTTTCCGTATGTATACCTAAGCGCATGGTATTCGATCTAGGCTCAACAATAGCCACAATACGCGCCTCACCCACTTGCTTGCGCAAACCATCCAAAGTAGTTGCGATGGCCGTGGGGTGATGTGCAAAGTCATCATAAATCGTGACACCATTAATGGTTGCCAGAACTTCCATGCGGCGTTTTACATTAACAAACTGACCTAAAGCGGCAATGGCATCTTTAGGTAATATGCCGATATGATTGGCTGCAGTAATAGCAGACAAGGCGTTATACACATTATGTTCACCCGTTAAAGTCCAATTAACAACGCCTTGTTCATTCCCTTCAAATGTCACTGTAAACTGACTGCCATCTGCTGCCAATAGATTGGCATTCCAAACGGCAGCACCATTAATAGACGTATTTTCTACCGGCGTCCAACATCCCATCGCTAATACATCATTAATATTAGCATCGGCTTCTGGACTGATGATTAATCCTTCACCCGGAATGGTTCTAACCAAATGATGAAATTGACGCTTAATAGCATCAAGATCAGGAAAAATATCCGCATGATCATATTCCAAATTATTGAGAATAGCGGTGCGGGGACGGTAATGGACAAACTTTGAGCGTTTATCGAAAAAGGCAGAATCATATTCATCGGCTTCAATCACAAAAAAGCCGGACTTATTTTCTACTCCCCCGTCTAGACGTGCAGATATACCAAAATTTAAAGGGATGCCACCAATCAAAAATCCAGGATTAAAACCTTGATGCTCTAATATCCAACTTAACATACTTGACGTGGTTGTTTTACCGTGTGTGCCGGCGACACCGAGCACCCATTTATCATGCAAAACATGTTCTGCGAGCCATTGAGGCCCCGATACATAATTGAGCCCTCTATTTAAGACTTCTTCAACTTCTGGATTACCGCGCGACAGCGCATTACCGATAATCACTAAATCAGGGTTGCACTCCAAATTTTCGGCGCGATAGCCGTTCATTAACTCTATGCCTTGTTCTTGTAGTTGCGTGCTCATGGGGGGGTAAACATTTTGATCTGAACCACTGACCTCAAAACCCATCTGTCTGGCTATAACGGCAATGCCGCCCATAAATGTTCCGCAAATACCTAAAATATGAATACGCAATGTCTTGTCCTAATAAATGTAAATTGTAATAAGTTTTAAGCGCTTAATGGCTGAGTTGAAATACGTGCTTGCGTTTACCATTAAGTTAAGATGAAATAATCATGAGAAAAATTTATATTTTTTATATATGATCTAATAATGACAGAAAAAAACAAAATAATAGTTGAAGCAACTCCCTTTTTTATTGCTGAGCAATCTGCACCAGAAGAAAATAAATACGTTTTTGCCTACACTATATCCATCACTAATCAAGGCTCTGTTCCAGCAAAACTCCTGCATCGTTATTGGCTCATAACGGATTCTAATGGCAAGCTTCAAGAAGTAAGAGGCGATGGCGTTATTGGCGAACAACCTTACCTAAAACCCGGTGATACATTTCGCTATACCAGTGGCGCTATCCTTGAAACCGCTGTGGGAACGATGCAAGGTCTATATACTATGCAACCGGATGAAGGCGAAAATTTTAACGCCACTATACCAAAATTTACTTTATCTATTCCAAGGACGTTGCACTAACTTAAATGGCTATTTACGCAATTGGTGATATTCAAGGCTGTTACGATGATCTTTTACGACTCCTTGATACGATTTCATTTAATGAAAACTCAGATCAACTTTGGTTTGCTGGCGACCTCGTTAATAGAGGCCCCAAATCTTTAGAGACCTTACGTTTTGTTAAATCGCTTGGCACATCGGCTGTTACTGTATTGGGTAACCATGATATGCACTTATTAGCGGCCTCTTGCTTACCTAAAGTAGCGGATAAAAAAAGTAGCTTGTGTACAGTCCTTGAAGCCCCAGATCGCGATGAATTGATACACTGGCTTAGACATCAACCGTTATTTCATCATAATGACGAGTTTTGTTTACTGCATGCGGGCTTGCCTCCGCAATGGGATTTTAAAACGACTAAGAAAATGGCAAATCTAGTAGAAAAAACCCTACGCAGTGATGACTACCCCCTCTTTCTTAAACAAATGTATGGTAATAAACCCAATGTTTGGTCCAGCAGCTTAAAAGGTATGCAGAAGCATCGATTTATTATTAACTGCTTCACCCGTATGCGGTATTGTGATGTGAATGGTCGACTTGATTTTACTCAGAGTGGCCCGCTGGGCTCTCAACCTAAAACACTAATCCCTTGGTTTGAGGCCCCCAAACGAAAAAGTGCGGACATGCGTATCATTTTTGGTCACTGGTCTACTTTGGGGTATTATGAAGGCCCTAATTGTTATGCTATTGATACTGGCTGCTTATGGGGAGGGCAATTAACAGCGCTTAAATTAGATAATCCTGTGCAACGTATCAGTATCGCCTGTCCAGGCGTTAAAAAACCCAACAGAAACTATGCTGAACCACAACGCGGCGAATAGTGTTGACTTAGTTTCCCGCAAGTAAAACAGCCGCTTTCCCTCGCGCTTCATTAACTTGCGTTAAAGCAAGCAAACCCAGTATAAAAAAGACTAACGTTGATAATAATGACAACCGGTGGTTGCCCTGCGTTAAATAGTTAACCAAACCATAACTCAGTGGACCCACTATCGCTGACAAACGGTTAACCAAGCCCCAAAGACCTAGAAACTCCCCCGCCCTATCCACAGGAGAAAATTTACTCACTAAAGCTCGACCGATGGATTGACTGGCCCCCATAGCCAAGCCAATAACATTACCCGCTATCCACATGTCCGATGATTGAGTGGCATTAATAGCTAAAATAACGGCACCAATCCAAATAACCAAAGTCATTGCAAGTGAAGGCACAGAGCCCATTTTATCTTGCAGATGCCCACAAATTAAAGCACCAAACGCGGCTGTTACGTTAACCACCATAATCAACATAATCAATGCTTGGGTATCAAAGCCCATAACTTCCCGAGCATAAATAGCCGCCAATACGATGACCGTACTTACGCCTGACTGGTAAATACCTAGGGTGATTAAAAACCACATTAAATCTTTGAATCGAGACATTTCGGTAAAGGTATTTTGCAAGCGTTTAAGGCTTACTTTTAGGCTAGACTGGCTTCTATCCCAAGCCAAGGGAAATGCGCGTTCTTTAAGAAATATAAAAGTAGGCGTTGCTGTTAAAGCAAAAATACTGGCGGTAATAATTAATGAAACAGGGACAAAGTGAGTTTCTGTTAAGCCTTGTTGCTTTGCCCAAGTGATATAAGCCAAACAGAGCGCCAAAGTTAATAGACCCCCAAAATAGCCTAATCCCCATCCATATCCAGAAAGCCTACCTCTGCTTTCTTCTGATACTAACTCAGGCAAAAAAGCGGCGATTAAGTTCTCACCCGTGGCAAACATGATGGCTGAAACTACTACCAATATCATACCCAAATACACATCGCCAGGCCCTACTAAAGCTAATAATGCGGTAGCCAGAATGCAACCAATGGAGGATACGAACAAAAATAATTTCTTACAGGCATGATGATCCGCTATGGCACCCAACAAAGGGCCACTCATCATCACTACAAAATTAGCGGTTCCAATCGCTAATGACCATAATAAAGTAGAAAGCCCTGGATTTGCTGCTTGCAAACTTCCGGCAACCACGCCGACAAAATAGGCGCTAAATATGGTTGTTTGTACCACAGTGGTATAGCCGGAATTAGCAAAGTCATAAAAAGCCCATGCCCATAATTCTCTTGAGCTCGCCTTAGGGAATACAGCGCAATTCATTTTAATACATCCTTTGATTAAAGATATTGTTTCGCATCGCTTAAAAAGCCATTAACTTAACACAGAAGTTTGGCATATAAATTACAATTTATAACGAATAAATGGTTATACTTAATGTATCTTTGAAAATGTGTGAACTCTATTTGACAGTAACCATAATGGAGTTAAACTCTTAGCGGAGATAGTTATATACCGTTTGTTACTTGCACAAAGATGAAAGTAGCAAACGGTTTTTTAATGCCTAATAATTATAAAAAGTGAGGATTTTATGAGCAAAATATTAAACGAAGTATTATCTGCCAACAGGGATTATGTAAATAACTTTGGTGACAAAGGTGAATTAGCACTTCCACCCGCGAGACAGTTTGCTATCTTAACCTGTATGGATGCGCGCCTAGATCCTGCCAAATATGC
>CANGLL010000116.1 GCA_947454605.1 Methylococcaceae bacterium
AATGACGCCTATCGTGATGACATCCAGTAAATTTAGATCATTAGCATTTACCGTTGTATCAGTGACTGTGGCAGCTGCAATAGATGCTGGGGCTTTAGCACGAATCGTATTTAACTGTGCCATTGTGGCATTGTTATTACCTGCACCATTATTAATGGTTAATGCATCACCCGCATTAAACGGTGTTACACCACTTGCAAGATTTGCTGCTGTACCTGTGATAACTGCCATAATTCTTCAACTCCAAACTATATTTTTTTTATTTAGTATGATTAGTGGTACGCTTAATGTTTTTCAGTTGACGCAACAAGAAATTCTAGTGTTGTACTACGTCAAAAACAGTTCTATTTAAAAATGGAAAATAATAGAGTATACCGGTCCTGATACTTGTTAAGCATTATTTATGCCAAATATTAAATTGATAAATACGCTGGGTTTATAGGCGTGGAATTAGTGTGTTTAGTGATTTGTAAGAAATAATTAGGTCATATGCCTTGTAGTGTGTGTTATATAACGCAAATACTTCGCAAGTATCCGATGTTTAAGTATTTATTGGAATAATAACTTCACTTGGTTCACTTGATGTTTAATATGTTGTCTATTAGGTCGTGGTGTGTTTATTTTAATTTAATTAATAATATCAATATATTAAAATATTTAACGCCAAAAAATTATTTCACAGAGACGGGAAAGTAGTGCGGGGTCTGTGTGTTATTTCACTTGTTTCAATTCATCTATCGTTTCGATTTTACGCTAAGCGTTAGACATATTTTCGTTACTATAGAAATACGAGATACTATCTACAATTTTTTTGTATAGTTTAATTCTCTCATGGATTAATTTGAATTAAATTTTATCTAATTGATATTTAATGTTTAATTTTTTAATTTATTTACGAAATATCATGTCGCCAACATTTCTAATAACATACTGGGGTAATTTTTTTATAGTTTTACCAATGTTGGCACGGCTAATGCTTAATAAACTCTGACGCTCTGTTTTTTCATACAAGCTCAATTTGTATATTAATCTTAAATTATATGTCCACAGGAGGACTTAAATGATCGATTCAAAATTTAAAGGCTTAGCTCTATGCTCCATGATCAGCCTATTGGCAGCGGGTCAAGCAATTGCTCATACAGGTGTAAGAGATATCGCAATCGCTGGTAGTAAAAGTTACAATGCTTTTACTATTACACATGGATGTGCTGACTATAATGCGGGCACAACGCAACAATATCCAGCAATAGGTCAAGCGGCTTTATTTCCATATGGCTCAACTGCAGTATGGAGAGAAGTAAGTGCTACTCCATCAACAACAAATGGTACTGTGATTGATGGATCTACAATAGTAACCGGTGTATTTAATTTGGCTGTATCAGGACTTGCAGGTGTTTCCTCTCCGTTTCCTACAACGCAAGAAATCGTTGATTCTTTAGGCAACCCGCATGGTATTTTATGGAAAGATGGTGCTGTAGAACCTAAATTAACAGCGGCCGTACCGTTCTTGGTTACTCCTCCAGCTATTACAAATGCTTGTATATCAGCTGTTCTTGTACGTGTGGGTGTAATCAATTTTTGCGATGTGCAAAAAAATGCTTCAAATGATGCTACTGGTCCTTATGCAGCACCTAAGGATGCCTTTGGTCGTCCGTTAAACAATACTTCACCTGCAGGTGGAATACAGCAAAATGTAACACCTACATCAGCCAAATTTGTTGCTATACCTGCTGGTAATGGTGATAACAATCGTGCTGATTGGTGGTTTGCTGATTTGTATCCATCTGGAAGTGCAAATTTCAGTGACTCTGATATCTTGAGTGAAGGTTTAGGTTTATGGTCGGCTAAAATTACTGTCACTAATCCTAATGTAGCAACAGGAGCAGCTGCGGCAGCATGCCCAGGTGGTGCTCCAAGGCAAGTGACTGTTGAGCCGGGTTCGGTTGATTTTGATACATATTTCACGGCTCCAAATCTACAGCCATTTGTTAAAACGGGTACAGTTAGTAACTTCTAAAAATTATTAAATTTTATCAATTCAGATCATAAATCTCTCTCATATCATTGGGTGCAATGCTTAAAGGTATGATTAGAACATCATTGGGTGTGTCATTTAACACATTAGTAGCGTTAGATGACACACTTATAATGATTTCAAAGATGTTATATTTGACAATTATTGCTTATTTCCTAGCGTATTTATTTCAAGATTATATATATTTTATTTGGCCAGTTTAATTGTAAATCTATGATAGATATCTATCTTTACAGGTCCTAGTTATACAGTTCTTTTTGCTGACTCAATTATTTGATTTTTTTTGGCATATAATATGCTTAAAATCAAATTTGTTATCTTTATTTTAATACAAAACACATGGGGTATTTGAGATGAAAAAAAATTATAAAAAGTTATTGACTGCAAGTTTAGTAATTGCAGCGAGTTATTCGGGCGGTGTATTAGCGCATAATCAAACTGGATCACTAGGTATTGCCGCATCAGGTGCTGCAGCGACTGATACTTATCAAGTGACCTGCAGTGATGATGGCAGTGGCGTTCCAAATCAGTTGTTTGTTGAAGTAGCTGATTTAAAATTAGTAGCTGCGGATGTTAAGGCTACATTAGTTAGCACGCAAATTTCAAACGGTTATACTGCGACCTCAACGGTACTTAGTGAAGATCCAGTAGATGGTGACGCGGCTGTATGTACAGGAACTGGAAATCTTCAAGTTTGTACGGGTGGATTTAGTCCTGGTGTTACTTTAGCGGCGGGCACTGCAAGTGCTGCTCAAAATTATATTGTAAATGTAAATAAACAATACACTGCATCAACTGTAGCGGCTCAAAAAGGCATAGAAAATTACAACTTAATTTATCATTGCCAAACAGCTACAGGTGTTCATACAGGCACCTCAATGATACAAACTCAAAACCAATAACACCTATTTTTAAATAATAAACTTGAAGTATCTTATTTTTATCTAAATTAGGTGCTTCAACTTATTACTTTAGTCAATCTTATGAGTATCAATTATTCACGACAAGGGTGTAACTTTTTAAAGGTGGCTCTTTATTTTGTATTCATAAGTTTTACACAAGAATCAATCGCGCAGGTTGTCGGTGCTTCTCCGGATAATAATTCATTTATGGAGTTACGAGTAAGTGAAGATAAAGGTGTTGAACTGCAATTAGAAGTTAGACAAATGTCCTTAGGTCGAGTACTTGAAAACATAGTGACGAAAACCAAAGTACCTATACATTATTCAGTATTGCCATCTGGTGTTATTACTGCTACTTGTGTTGGTTCAACCTTAAAACAAGTCTTAACTTGTCTTTTAGATCGTAAAGCCGATTTAATTGTAAGAAATAATAATGGGTCGGCTGAAGATAGTAATAGTAATCAGATCGTTGAGGCATGGATTCTTGGATCATTTCTAGGCGGTGTTGCTGCAAAAGAAGATTGTCACGTTGTTAATCAAGACACTTTTATTCCAACATCAAATGCAAATGAAGTCGAAATAAATTCTACTCGAATTGACGAGTTGTTGAAATCAAGTCATTCAAATAATCCAGAAGAAAGAGCGCAAGCCATGAGTGGATTAATCGCAGGTGGACGTAAGGATGACCTTGCCATTAAAACAGCACTGGAACAAGGTTTGATAGATCAGAATGAAATGGTAAGAGCTCAAGCTATTTCAAGTTTTTCACGTCGCGAAGGCGCTAGTGCGACAGTTGCTATACAAAATGCCTTAAGCGATCCATCAGTACAAGTAAGGTTGATGGCGGTTGATGGTATTACGGAAGATGCAGCTTTGCTTCAGCAAGCCATAAATGACAGTGATGAAAGTGTAAGGTCTTTAGCTCTCACTAAGCTTGAAGCGCTTACAAATATAAATAAATAAAACGGAACAATGATTTCTGTTGATATATTTTAATATTACGAAATGATTAAACTTACATTAAATGTGCTTTTGGTTTTGCTAGTTGGACTCAATAATTTATGTTACGCGGTTGAGGCGGGTAATGCTATGCCTTCTTGCAAGGTGACTTCTTTAGATAAATCTATTAATAAAGATATACAAAAATACAAAGGGAAAGTGGTTTACGTCGATTTTTGGGCATCATGGTGTGGTCCTTGTGCACATTCATTTCCTTTTTTAAATGAATTACACCAGAAGCTTAGAGACAAGGGATTGCAGATCATTGCGATAAATATGGATGAGAATACTGATGATGCAATGGGTTTTTTAGAAAAAACACCTGCAAACTTTGAGGTTGTATCAGACTCTACAGCGCAATGTGCTAAAGACTTTGATGTTAAGGCAATGCCTTCTTCTTTTTTAGTAGATCGTCAAGGAATTGTCCATAAAGTGCATTTTGGTTTTAGGCAAGAAGACACCCAAGAGTTATTTCAGCTAGTTGAAAAATTACTCGCACAAAAGTAATACATGCAAGCACAATTACTATTTTCTAGATTCATTAAGTGTTTTTGCATAGGCTTGATTTTAAGCTTATTAGGCTGTAGCTCTGTACAACCATGGGAGCGAGGTACGCTTGCAAAACCGCAGATGGCCTTAGACCCATATCCACTCCAAAGCGCAATAAGAGCTCATAACTACTCAAGTCGTGAAGCCGGTGCGAGTAGTGCAGCAGGACAAGGGGGTGGCTGTGGCTGTAACTAATAAAAAATCACTTAAAGCAGAAGGGGTTGCATTACATGCTTTAACTAAAGCAGCACTCCTATTGCCAGGTTTGTTATCTACGCATCTTCATGCGGCAGAAGGTGATGAAGTTGATTTTCAGTATAGTCATTATCAGGAGAGCAGTCGCAGTGTTTATGGAACCGCACCCAATGATATAGTAGGTATTAATGTTTCTGCTCTTCAAACTAATTTAAAACCGATTGAAGCAGACAGTATTCATGGTAGTTCTAAGTTTTCCTTAACTGATCGTCTTAAATTTTCCTTTAATTACTTTCAAGATACTTGGGGTGGTGCAACACCTATAGCTTCAGCACCTGCGGCATTTGGCCCAAATTCAACTTTATGGAAGGTCCCTAGTAGTATTGCTGGTGCATCTCCGTATCTTGCGCCTCAAAATTATTTTAACAATGGTAACCAATTAGTAGATATGAAAGGAAATCCAGTTTTGGTTAACATTGACCCAAATTCTGGTAACACTGCTTATCATCAAAATAATCAGGTCACCGATATATTGGTTTCTGCCTCACCCGAGGTGCGTAATCAAGGCGATGTTAAACTGGCATATGAGTTTGATAGAGCCGCTATAAATTTTGGCGCAGGGGTTTCTTCTGAACGTGATTATGAATCACGTTTTGGAAATCTAGGGGGGCTTTGGTATTTTAATAATAAGCTCACTACCTTAAACCTAGGATTAAGTTACACCAACAGTGACACAAATGCTGTGCTTCCCCATGATTCTTTTAGCTATATTGATAGTTCATATTATCGCAATAACGGTCAAATTACTATTAATGATGGTCAAGGTGGAGGACATGTTTTAAGTGGTAATCGACAAGATTGGGGGACAACATTAGGCCTAAGTCAAATTATCAATAAAGATGCTTTGATCAGTGCTGATGTGTCTTACACAAGGAGTACCGGTTACCTAGCTAATCCTTATAAAGCAGTTAGTATTCTATTTGTTGACCCTTTACTTACAGACCCAAACTCTCAATTTTTTATCGGTCTTCCTCCAGGCCTCCAAGCGGGTTCTGTTCATGCACTATCGGAACAACGACCTAGTGTACGTAATCAATTTGGATTAGGCGGTCGTTATGTTCAGTTTATTGACCCATTAAATGCAGCATTGCATTTTGATTATCATTTTTCAACGGATGACTGGGGAATTCAGTCACATACTTTTGAAAGTGATTGGGTACAACCTCTCGGTAACAATTGGACAGTAACACCTAGAGTACGCTATTACTCGCAGTCGTCTGCAGATTTTTATACGCCATGGTTAATAAGCAATCAAGCATATGCTGAGCCTATTTTTGGACCCAACGGATGGAGCACCATTCCCTATGATCGTAGTAAATTACCGTCTAACTTTTCCAGTGATGGGCGATTAGCCACATTTGGTACGTTGAGTGGTGGATTAACCATAAGTAAAAAATTTGCTAAAGGCATCACACTTGAATCTGGGTTTGAGTATTACACTCACCAGGGATCCTTAGGAATGGAATCGGGTAGCGCTAATAATTTTAATAATTTTGATTCTTGGAATGTGAATGGCGCTTTAAAGATGAATTTAGATACGCTGTTTTTACACAGTAGTGCTGATGGCAAGCATAGTGGCCATGATCATGGCGTTCATGCACC
>CANGLL010000117.1 GCA_947454605.1 Methylococcaceae bacterium
AAACCAATATCATCTAGGTCTCCGACTCCAACACGGACACCAGCATCAACTCGAACTCCGACTCCAACACGGACACCAGCATCAACTCGGGCGCGTAAAACTAATAATTAACACATATTTATTACCCTTGACTTCTCGTATTTTGTGTATAAATATATATCTAATAAATTAAGAGACTTTGATAACCGTTGTTTTCTGAAAAATATGGGACTTGAATAACAAAAGTTCGTAATTAATAATAATTGATATTATTTAAAATATGCTTAAGGAGAAAAATTTTGCATTCAAACTCTATTCTGATTAGAGATACAGCTTGTATTGAGGAAATTCTAGAAGGTGAAATTGTGTTGTATTGCACTAAAAACTCACAAGCGATTTATTTGAATGAGTCAGCAGCTTTAATTTGGCAATTAATTAATAATAAACATACCGTAAGCGACATAATCACCCTAATATGCGACGCTTATCCAGAAGAAAATAATATTCAATCTGATATCTATGACACATTAAATGTTTTAACTCAACATGGTGTGATAGTTTATGATTAAAGAAAGAGGTTATCGCTCCATTGAATTAGGTGGACATAGCTTTACTTTGGAGTGGGCTGATGAAGAATCTGGATTTTTAATTAATCTTATATGCCAGGATATCCCTAATTCAAATTTATTAACTCCCGATTCTATATTTCGTCTTCACACCAACAATAGCAAAACAAAAGTCACTATTTTTTTTGGTAATAGATGCATTTATAGAGGTATAAATCGGATTCATGGATTAAATATTATTATCAGTACCATGTTGCAACAATTGGAATTATTGTGCACTAATGGAATTTTTTTGCGTGCAGCACTGGTATCGCTTAATGGAAAAGGCGCCATCATTATTGGAAAAGCAGGTTCCGGTAAGACTTCTTTAACATCCGCACTTATTCTTTCTGGCTGGTCTTATCATGGTGATCAAGTAGTTTTTATTGCCGATGATGAACTTATCTGTGAGAGTTTAGCCACTCCTCTATTATTTAAAGATAACTGGAAATTGCCAACTTGTAATGACTCACTATCAGATATTCAAGCCTCTGAATACAATGGGCAAACCATACTATCTGTTTCTGATCTTTTGCCAGACTGCGTTTCAAATAAAAATTCTGTTGTCCCAGAAATTTTAATAGTGTCGCACTTTGAGTCAGGAGCTTCTATATCAATCACTCCGCTTCGAGCTGGACTAGCCGCATTTCATTTCATTAATTCTATCTTAAATAAGAAAAAATTTAACCAAAGTGGTTTAAATAAGGTTGGACAAGTCATTAAATCACTTCGTTCTTTTGAATTAGTTTATGGTAACTTTGAACAACTTAGTTCGCTTAATATGTTATTTTCAGAATACGATGAGTTAAAGCCATCATGATACCTCCCCTCATTTATGTTCAGATAGCGAGTTATAGAGATCCTGAATTATTATTTACCATTAGGGATTGCTTAGCCAAAGCATCAAAACCTAAAAACCTAACTTTTGGAATTTGCTGGCAAAGAGACCAAGAAGAGACATTAGGTGAGTTTGCTGAAGACTCTCGATTTCGTATATTTGAAATTCCATTTGAACGATCAAGAGGACCCTGTTGGGCGAGGAGCAAAACTCAAGCGCTTTTTAACAATGAACCTTTTACCCTACAAATTGATTCTCATCATCGTTTTGTTGAAAATTGGGACGGTATATTGATTGAAATGCTTTCTTCACTCCAAACAAAAGGGCATGAAAAACCGCTTCTGTCCAGTTATGCACCCGCATACGATCCATTAAATGATCCTAACAACCGAGGGAGTCAACCACTAAGGTTATTATTTAATGGTTTCAAACCAGAGGGTCCATTTTCCATCTGCTCAGAATCAATGATTGAATTTACTACGATGTCAGAACCGGAACCTGCTCATTTCTTATCTGCACACTTTATATTTACAATTGGCTTGTTTTGTAAGGAAGTCCCCTATGACCCCAGTCTTTATTTCTTCGGCGAGGAACCCTCTTTAGCAATCCGTGCTTTTACCAATGGATATGACCTTTTCCATCCTCATAAAATAATCATTTGGCATCATTATGGCAGAGAGAATAATCCCAAACATTGGACAGATCATCAACGATGGATATTGAGGAATGAACGTAGCATGATTCGTTATCGTCAAATTATAAGCGAAGGTATTGATCCAAGAGTTTCATTATTAGGTATATTTGGATTAGGAACGAAGCGCACGTTGAAAGATTATGAATACTATTCAGGTCTTAATTTTTCCATGACAGGATCTACCTCTAAAGCTCTTTCAAACTTGCCACCTCATGAAATTAATTCCTCTCAAACTGAGATTGATTTTAACTCACATATCAATGTTTCATGGGAAATAGTAATAGACTTTAACAATGTAGCCTATAATAAGGATATTGAAAAATATGACTTTTTTTATATCGGGGCACACTCACAAGACGAAGATGAATTAATTCGCAAAGACTTATCCGGTGCTGACTTAAAGATTGCCCTTAAAGAGGGTAAATATTTATTAGAATTATACTCAAATAAAATACCGGTAACTTGGACTGTTTGGCCTTATAATAAAATCTTAAAATGGGAAATAAAAACTACGCGACCAATACTACATACATTCTGAATTTCAAACTATTTTATAGATTACAATTAATTTTTATAATTTTAAAAGGGGAAGCAATATCATGGGTTCTTTTTCGTTAATGCATTGGGTAATCGTACTTGTACTGGTTATTATTTTATTTGGAACAAAAAAACTAAGAAATGCGGGATCTGATTTTGGCGCTTTTTTGAAGGGATTCAAAAAAGAAATTACTGATGATGATGATAAATCTGAAATAATCAATGAAGAAGTCATCAAACCTGAAAAAACAGCTTCAGATTCAAACTAAAATTGGATGATTTAGTCTCTTGAAAAAGAGACTAAATTTTTTACACATTCTATAAATAAGAGAGTTAAAAATCTACTCATAAGTTTTTAATCTTTCCATTAAATCGAAATGGTTCATAATAATTTATTAATATCTATTAATTTCCTTAAAATAGAAGCATTGGACTCTATGGTGCCATTCTTTTTAAACCATTTGTAACCATTTTCAGATACAAACGATAAAAACTCTTCATTGTTTTTTATTAATTCAAATTTATCCAAAATAATTTCACTTTGTATTTCTGGATTTTCATCATAATCAAATGCGACATAATGATAATCTGGAATTAGATCATTATGAAATGTTGTATATAACTTTTGTCTTAAAAGGACAGATCTAGCAGATAATATTTCTATATCTCTGTTACAAATTTCACCCGCCCCATTTAGAGACAAACAAATTTTAGTATTAGTTAATTCTTTAAAATATGCTGAATAAGGAGATATTGTTTCATTTGTTATTTTTATTTGGCCAACCTGAGCTAAGTCAGCTCTTTGACCATAAAGAAAACCTCTAAAAGATAATTCATTTTTTGATTTTTTGGACATTTTTTTTGACTTTTTAGATAAAAAATCAAATTGTGTGCTATAAGGTAAATATGAAAATGGAGTAAAACTATATTCAGGTTTGTGCCCCGCAGATGTAATAATATCTACACAATTATTACTATCCCAACCATTATCATCCCAAGTCAATTCTTCAGGTCTATCCCAATACGAAACGAGAATATATTTATCGTTTTGCAAATTCTTTATGGTCATTACCTGAGCAGAATAAGGACCTGATGGATTTCGGTTAGAAAATTCCCCTGCGTTTTCAAATATAATATCGATGTTAGGATATTCATTTTTAAAAGAAGAAAATAATAAGTTAAAAACATGTAATACCGCCCAGTCATGTTGGGGATATTCAAATGTAAATTTCAAATTCATCGGTATTTTAAAAATTTTGTAAAAATAAATTAAGACCTATTATCATTTAAAAGGATAACAATATATTACTAAACCCTATTTATAAATAGGGTTTGTCTTCCATTAAATAGTAAGTCATAACCACTATCTACTAAGAAGGGTGATAACAATTTATCTTTACCTCCATCGATAGTATTAAAATCAGTGTCATCGATTAAGATAAGATGCAAATCAGATAATTTATCTCTTGCGGAAAGAAATGCTTGAAGATGATTTTCAGCATAATTTGGTGTACCTTTATCCCAACCGTCTAAATATAAAACATCAATTTTTTTATCAAACGTATTTAAAAAATCTATACCATCTTTTGGTATATTTAAATGTAGATTTTTAGGTACCTCAATTCCAATATTTGAATAACACCAATTAACACCATTTATACAGTTACTGTCTATGTCAACAGTGTAAACTTGAAACCCTGCCCTAGCCCAGAAAAAAGTAGCATGACCATCACAACAACAAGGCGGTGATTCATAGGCATTTTTTTCAGAACTATCAAAATAATCAATACAGTCTAATGTAGATGATAATCTTGTTGAACCAATTTCCACTACTGTTTTTAAGTTTAAAATATTAGCTATTTCTATAGTTTTTTTAATAAATGGAGCGGGTTTAGATCTAAATTTGTCATGATCTTCTCCAGTCAAGTTGTCATATAACCAATATTTTTTATCTACCTTAAATTCTAATAATGCTTTATTTATTTTACTACGTATTATATTGCTATATATGCTCATAATTCCCTTGGTTTGAACAAATTTCTTAATATTTAGTTTAAGGACACCTTAAACTACGAAAATAAGTATAATTTCTACTTATTTTTCCAAAACCCAACACCAAGACCTATCTGTGTATCTGGA
Source organism: Methylococcaceae bacterium (assembly GCA_947454605.1). Lineage (GTDB taxonomy): Bacteria > Pseudomonadota > Gammaproteobacteria > Methylococcales > Methylomonadaceae > Methylobacter_C. The sequence goes on from CANGLL010000117.1 coordinate 4,793, forward strand.
TTCATAACGGTTACGTCAACCCCATTCACTGAACTTTGCCCCGTAATACAAGTAATATTGTTAGATGAAACAACAACTATTGATTCGCATATTACCCCTCCAACCCACACTTTTGCTTTGGACATAAAGCCTGTACCTGTTATCTCAACAATTGTACCGCCCGAGGGATCCCCGCTATTTGGGTTAATTTTATAAACTTTTGGTGGATGTAGAAAAGTCACAACTGGTTCACTATCTAAATTTTCAGCGATTGCTCCTGCGGGCATTAAGCTACTTCCGCCACCTCCACCAGCACCACCATCGAGACCAGAACGAAGTTCATGAGGATCAGTAATATTAGCTCCACCGCCACCTCCACCAGCATAGCCACCACCACCACCGCCTGAACCAGCTCCACCTTGACCACCTGCACCAAAATTGATACTCGAAGGAGAGTCAACAGTTCCAGCACCTGGGCCCATTTTATATTCTTTATTACCCACTTGATGAATATAATAACCACCGTCAGCGCCATAACCCCCAAAACCACCACCACCACCGCCAGCTCCAGAATTATGCTTTTGTTTAGGGTCTCCGCCTAAACCAAGAGTGTTTCCACCCACTCCACCCGAGTAAGAATCATTCAGCCCCAAACCCTCTTGCCCACCCGTATGAATCAGTGTATCGACCTGCCTGTCTTTAATAATTGTTAAACCACCTGCTTCAGCCTCACCATTAGGATATAACCCTCCTGATCCACCTTCAGCTTTTTCCTCCCTAGTTCCTCCATTACCGCCAACCCCCCTTGATCCAAAGCTGCTTCCTCCACCTCCACCCGCTACAACAATCGGGTTCTGGGTAAAACTATTCATAGAAATAGCTGAATACCCACCTCCACCACTACCACTACCCGTTTTACAACCATTTTCCCCCGGTGATCCAACTGTTATAAATAGAACTTCATTTTTCTTTAAATCAATTGAACCTTTTATCCTTGCGCCTAACCCTTTTGCAAAACCTTGATCACCACATTCCTTAGTTTTTTGGTCAATACCCCATGTTCCTCCATTAGCACCATTGACTACAAAAGATAGACTACTACTCTTTGAAACCTTACAAGTATATTCCCCGGGAATAGTTGAGTAAAATGATTCGCATCCATCTCCTTTACAAAGCGCAGGCAGTATTAAAAAAATAAATAAATAAGAATTCTTCATTTTATTTTGCTCATAATTTAAAAAACGTTAATATAATTACCGAAAGTATATGATCAAAAATTAAACCTTATAATTCGTTTTTCCACATCATTACAATTCCTAACAATCAATTTAGTATCTAATCATAATGTTCCTAACGGACAATAAAAATATAATTACCTTCAATATTAATATTATCAACAACTGCCTGAATCATCGGTTTTCCATTAACTTCAATTAATGGTTTTGGAAAAGTATAACCTGCCTTTTCAAATCTACTACCAGCGCCAGCCATTGGAATAAGTATATTCATATTATTTCCATTTAAGTTTTTCACCATTAGCACTTGCGATATTATTTTTAATAAAATTA
>CANGLL010000118.1 GCA_947454605.1 Methylococcaceae bacterium
CCTGCAACATGCGCCATGTCTACCACAAAATAAGCACCCACTTTGTCAGCAATATCACGGAAACGTTGCCAATCCCAAATGCGCGAGTAAGCAGAAAATCCAGCAATGATTAATTTAGGTTTGTGTTCTAAAGCTAAGGCTTCAACTTGTTCATAGTTAATTTCACCCGTTTCTGAGTTTAAACCGTATTGAATGGCGTTATAAATTTTGCCCGAGAAGTTGGGTTTAGCGCCGTGCGTTAAATGTCCACCATCCGCTAAGCTTAAACCTAAGACGGTGTCGCCTGGTTGAATTAAAGCCATAAACACAGCCATGTTAGCTTGAGAGCCTGAATGCGGTTGCACATTGGCATAATCAGCATCAAATAGTGCCTTGGCACGGTCTATGGCTAATTGTTCCACTTTATCGACAAACTCACAGCCGCCATAATAACGTTTGCCAGGATAGCCTTCCGCGTATTTATTAGTGAGTTGCGAGCCCTGTGCTTCCATGACTCTTGGGCTGGTGTAGTTTTCTGACGCGATCAATTCAATATGATCTTCTTGGCGAAGACGCTCTTCTTCCATGGCATTAAATAAATCATTATCAAAGCCGGCAATGGACATGGATTTTTTAAACATGGTGTCTCCTGAATTTATGAATGCGTATTAGAGTCTGATTTAGGGTGTATTAATAAAATTTGTAAATCTGCGACATTAGTACCTGTCGCTCCAGTCATCAATAGATCATTTGAGCTTTTTAATGCTGTATAGGAGTCATTGTTATTTAATAATCTTTCTGGGTCGTGGTTAGCAAAAATCATACGTTTTAAACTATTTTTGTCAATTAAGCCACCCGCAGCATCGGTTGGGCCATCTTGTCCATCGGTGCCGCCGCTTAGAAATACCCAGTCTCCATTTAAGTCGTATTTTTCTGCGACTATTGCAAAGGCTAAAGATAACTCTTGATTGCGTCCGCCTTTACCATCGCCTTTCAGAGTAACTGTAGTTTCACCGCCAGCAAGTAAGGCTATAGGTGTATCAAAGTCTTTTGTGCATAAGCTTTTGGCATATTTAACCCAATCTTCAGCAACGTATTTGGCTTCGCCACAGAGTTGCTTATTATAAACGAGTGTTGAGTAGCCTAGCTTAGTTGCTGTTTTAGCGCTTGCATCAAGACTGATGCTATTACTGCCTATTAAAACATGAGTTGTATTGTTAAAAATAGGGTCTGTTGTTTTGGGTGTTTCAGGCCTTAAACCTTTTTGCCCCTTTTCTAGGTGTTCTTTAACAGCATTGGGCACTTTATCCCAAACATTGTAATGGGAGAAAATAGTGATGGCATCGTTAAAAGTTGTGCTGTCCGCTACGGTCGGACCACTCGCAATCACACTTAAATCGTCATCTAAAACATCTGACAAAATAATAGCATGTAAGTCTGCGGGCGCTGAAAGCTTAGCTAATCCACCTCCTTTTAATTGAGAGAGGTGTTTACGTACGCAATTAATTTCATGGATAGTTGCACCGCAAGCGAGTAACAAACCAGTGGTAGCAATTTTATCATTTAAGGAGATGGAGTCGGCAGGATAGGGAATTAGGGCAGAGCCACCGCCACTAATTAAGACTAGAACAAGTTCATTTTGTTTTGCATGACTAACACAAGCAGCACATTTTTTTGCAGCAATAAGCCCCGCTTCATCTGGGAGCGGGTGTCCCGCGCCAATAGCATCTAAGCCATTAAGTGAAGTTAGATTGCTGTAGTTACTGATAACTATGCTATCTCCAGCAAGTAGGTGGTTGGGGATAATGTCTAAAGCGGCTTTTGCCATTGCGCAAGCTGCTTTGCCAAAAGCGATTAAATGTATTTTTGACCACTTTTTGCTGCGAAATGAGTTTTTATCAACGGTGTTTAATGCGAGTTTTAATTGCCCATTCTCTATTGATAAAGATTGCTTTACCGCTAGAAATGGATTGGCTGCCATAACGCCTGCTTCAAATATATCGAGGGCTTGTTTTCTTAGAACCGATGTTTTTTGATCGCTTTGGCTCATCAACAGTGTCTTGAATTAAGCCATTTCTTTGGCTAAAGCAAAGATGTTTTCGGCATCTAGGATTTGTTTGTTGTCTTCAAATAATTTAGAAACACAAGCGCGATGTAAAGCGAGTTTTAGAGTACCAAATCCAATAGCGCCCCAAATGACTTTTCCATGGCGTAATTCGCCTTTGTCCATCATGTCTGTTCCGCCGATGCCTAGAGGAGGGGTGGCATTAGCGTCAGCAATCATTTCTAGGTTAGGGTTGTTTTGCCATTGCTCTAAACTTAAAAGTTCCACCCCTGCAGCCCCCGTGGCCAATATAATATGAGCGTTTTCTGTGGCTTTAGCTCTGGCCGCATTGTCAAATGCTTCAATGGGTGTAACGTCAACGCCAAAGCGTTTTTTTATATTTTCAGAGGCGGCAATGGCGCGTTCAATTTTTCGTGCGGTGATAGCAACATTTGCGCCTTCCTGAGCGAGCATAGCCGCTGCACGTTGCCCTACAGGGCCAGTGCCCGCGAGGACAACCGCATTTTTGCCTTGTAGTGAATGAGTCGTGGCAAGTTTTGCTACGGCGGCTGCGGCAGTCGTGTTGCTGCCGTTGCTGTCAAGCATGACAGACACTTGAAAGCCCGGAAAAAAACACTTCTGAACCGCTTTAAATAAGAGTTGACCCGCTTCCATATCACTCCCCCCAACAAAGATGGCGGTATTTTTTTTATCTTTAGGTGCTCTTGTAAAGATGGCACCTTCGACTAGGCTCGCGATGTTTTCGGGAGTTAATCCAGCATGTCCAATGACATGATCTGCGCCACCATCGTAGCCCACTACGGTATCAAAAACGGAAGGATGGGTGTCGGTATCGAATTGGAAGAGTAGTTTTTTCATTAACTTACCCGAGTGTAATTGAGATTGTGAAAGTAATGTGACTATTATAGCCGATAAAAAACGGTGCCGTAATTTAAGCAGGATGATTAATGAGTGTTTTTATAAGCTTAGTAGTGATACGATTACGCAAATGTACAACGAGGACATTAAATGAAATCACCCGTTCATATCGCAGTATCTGGTGCAGCAGGGCAAATAAGTTATTCTCTGTTATTCCGATTAGCCGCTGGCGCATTATTAGGGCCAGATCAGCCTATTATCTTACATTTATTAGAAATCCCTGCGGCATTACCTGCTTTAGAGGGGGTGGTTATGGAATTAAAGGATTGTGTGAATCCTTTATTACATGGAATAGAGGTGACGGCTGATCCTAGAGTAGCCTTTAAAAATGCAGATTTTGTTTTTTTAGTCGGTGCCAGACCCAGAGGTCCGGGCATGGAGCGTAAAGATTTATTAGAGGTCAATGCAGAGATCTTTGCGATACAGGGAAAGGCATTGAATGACGTAGCACATAGAAATGTAAAAGTATTAGTAACAGGAAATCCCGCTAATACGAATGCTTTGATTGCCTTGAAAAACGCGCCAAATTTAAAGCCAGAAAACTTTTCTGCGATGAGTCGATTGGATCATAATCGTGCTATTAATCAGTTAGCAGAAAAATGCGGCGTTTTATCAAGCGATATCAAAAATGTCATTATTTGGGGTAATCATTCCACTACGCAATACCCTGATTTAAACCATGCAAAAGTTAAAGGTCACGATGCGTTGTCTTTGGTAGAAAAAAGCTGGTTTATTGATGAGTTTATTCCTACTATTCAGCAACGTGGGGCGGTTGTTATTAAGATCAGGGGGCAATCAAGTGCAGCTTCTGCAGCTAAAGCCGCTATTGATCAAATGCGAACATGGGCGGAAGGTACTCAAGAGGGTGAGTGGGTGAGTATGGGTGTGTTGTCTGATGGGAGTTATGGCGTCACAGAAGATTTAATGTTCTCTTTTCCAGTGACTGTTGTGGGTGGTAAAGTGAGTATTGTTAAAGACTTAGCTATTGATGATTTTAGTCGTGAAAGGATGCAACTTTCTGAAGCTGAGTTAAAAGAAGAAAAAGCGGCTATTATGCACTTGATTTAAAAGCCGCTTTTTAAACAACACGATCCTCAGGTTCATTACCTGCAAAAAATGCTGCGATATTAGCTAATACTCTATTTCCCATAGCAACACGTGTTTCTTCGGTAGCGCTGCCAAGGTGCGGTAATAATGAAACGTTATCTAATTCTAAAAATTCAGGATTTAAATGGGGTTCACCTTCATAAACATCTAAACCCGCTCCAGCAATCCAACCTTCTTTTAAGGCTTTAATCAACGCATTGCTATCAACAACATCACCTCGTGCAGTATTAATTAAGTGTGCTGAAGGACGCATTAGTTTTAAGCGTTTTTCATTAATTAAATGTCGTGTTGCTTCTCCACCTGGGCAATGTAAAGAAACAAAGTGAGCTTCAGATAGTACTTGTTCAACTGTTTCGCAACGGGTAGCTTGTAAGCTATCCATAATCGTTTGATCAGGTTGAGAAGGTGAAAAAAAGATAATCTTCATGCCAAAACCATGGTGAGCTTTTCTGGCCATCGCTTGAGCAATACGGCCAAAGCCAATCAGACCTAACGTTTTACCCGTAACTTTTTGACCAACTAACTGTGTAGGTTTCCAGCCTAGCCATTTTTGTTCCAGAATCAACCGCTCGCCTTCAGACGCTCGCCTTGCAGACATTAATAATAAAAGCATAGCAATGTCAGCAGTGCAATCGGTTAGAACATGGGGGGTATTGGTAACAATTAAGCCCTGGGCTTTAGCGGTATTGATGTCGATATTGTTATAACCTACGCCAAAGTTACCAATTATTTTTGCGCGTTTATTTTCAACATTTAAAACGTCAGAGGTGAGAGCATCAGTCACTGTGGGTAATACAGCATCGGCTGTTTGTAAGGCTAATTTAAGTTCTTCTGCCGTTAAGGGTATATCTGATTCATTGAGCTGGACATCGTATAGTGCTTTTAACTCAGCTTCAACTTCAGCGGGCCATTTACGAGTGACGATGACTTTTGGGTTGCTCATTTCATATCCTTAATGCGATCAAAGAAAGATTGTTTTACGGAGAGTCTATAAGTATTGAAATTGCGTAACCCAATGATAGGGCTACGCAATTTTTAAGCTGATTATTTAGCGGTTGAGCGGTAATACTCAATAGCAGCGGCAACACCACTACCTGGTTTAATGTCAAAACCGTTATCTAACAATGCCATTTCAACACCCGCAATAGCGCCTAACATTGAAACATCATTCATATCACCCACATGGCCGATACGGAAAGCTTTACCTAAAAGTTCAGATAAACCGCCACCTAAAGAGATATTGTATTTATTGAAGGCCGTGCTGATAACATCGCGCGCATCTTTATCTTCAGGTACCATAACGGCTGTTACTGTGTCAGATTCAAAACCTGGTTGAGCACAAATCTTTAAGCCCCATGCTTCAACTGCTTTACGCGTACCTTCTGCTAAGCGGAAGTGACGAGCGTAAACATTTTCTAAACCTTCTTCCAGCAACATATCAATGGCTTTACGTAAGCCGTACAAAATAGGTAACGCTGGAGTGTAAGGCGTGTAACCGTCTTTATTAGTATTAATTTGATCTTTTAAGTCTAAAAAGCAACGTGGGAAACTTGCTGTTTCTGTGGCTTTTAATGCTTTTTGGCTAAAGGCCATAAAAGCACCGCCAGCAGGCATCATGAAGCCTTTTTGAGAACCACTGATGGCGCCATCAACGCCCCATTCGTCCATTTTAAATTCAAGGCTGGCAATAGAGCTCACACCGTCAACAAATAATAGAGCAGGGTGGTTGCTTGCGTCCATTGCTTTACGAACCCCCGCAATATCACTTCTTACACCTGTTGCTGTTTCGTTATGAGTTGCTAAAACGGCTTTAATTTCGTGTTGCGTGTCTTCTTTTAAACGGGCTTCTAATTTATCAAGTGGAATACCTTTGCCCCAAGTTTCTTGATGAATTTCAACATCAAGGCCTAAGCGTTTACCCATTTCAGCCCATAAGTGACTGAATTGACCAAAGCGATAAATTAAAACTTTATCACCGGGATTCAAAGTATTGGTGAGCGCAATTTCCCAACCCGCAGTGCCTGTCGCAGGAAAGACAAATGCTTGGCCAGCTTCAGTTCTGAAGATTTTTTTTAGATCTAGTAAAAGAGGTGTTAATAATTTTGGAAATACGGGAGAGCGATGGTCTTCCATCGTAACGTGCATCGCATTTAAAATTTCGTTAGGCACGTTTGTAGGGCCTGGAATATAAAGGTGGTTACGA
>CANGLL010000119.1 GCA_947454605.1 Methylococcaceae bacterium
ACTTTACAACCAGTTCCTACGACTGCATCCGCATATTCTTTAGCGACAGTGGCTGTCGCTGATAACATTTGCACCCAATTAAGCGCCGTACGTTCGCCCGTTAATAAGGCTCTGGCTTGCCCTTGCACAGTGCATAGCAATGTATTGGCAGGAAGCATTTCTCCTTCTGTTACCAACCAATTAATAACAACCTTAGGATTCAATTGGGCAAATACTTCATTAAACCAAGCCTGACCGCATATCACCATCGCTTCTCGAGTAATAACTTCTGCGTAAGCGAGTGCAGATTCAGGAATAATGGCGGCAGTAATATCTCCAGAACCGATATCTTCCTCTAAAAATACATCTATTTTGTGTGACTTCAAAGCGTCGATCATCTTGTAAAAATTTGAAGGGTTATAGACTGATTATGCTCAGCCTCTTAAAAATGGATACAATAACGCAAATAAGCGTATCAATCGACTAAGTTTAGCGATTTTTATGATAAATTTGGATGATAGTACTGAATTTAACAAGTATACTGAGACCTTGTTTGCAAGCCACACCGCTTAATACACAACAAAGTTATTAGACCCTATTCTTTAAGAAGGTAAATCTGATCTTGAGTGCAGTTATCAATGATTTAAAAAGGTAAGTGATGGTATCTACATCCGTAAAACCTATATCTAGTGCACCACTTTCTGCCGCAGAAATGCAGAGGATTAGCTTAGAAATCAATCAAGATTTTGCGCCTGTACCGTGCCCTGATAAGCTGGCTCCATCATACCCAGACATCTTATCATCCCAAGAATTGCTTGGCATTAGCCAAATTATTAGCACGGGATTTGCGCCTAGCATTAAGAACACATCACCGGAAATTGTGCTAATGCCTATTGATCCGGAACATGTGCATGCCTATTGGCATTTACCCGAACCTGAACCATTATCTGAGTCTAATTCAGAACTCACCTTAAGCCTTCATCCCTTGGCAGATACCCATCCGGATGACCCTAAATATGCCTGGTTAGATTTTTTTATTAATAACCGTCAAGATCAAAAAACGCTGACGCTACCTAACAACACTACCCATCAGCATTACTTCGCTAGCCTCAGCCAAACTGATGCTAACCAACAGTTGCATACACTGGCCACCTCTAACATTGCCCAAGTACCGCAACAAGAAATTCATGATGTAGAGCCCGTTATGAATACCGCACAGCTATTTCAACCTGTTGCCAAACGCTGTGCAGCGCATCGACCTAGCTCACTGATTTTGAATACTTCTGGCCAGAACTTTAAGCACTAAACAGCACCGATGAAGACAGGATATTTAAGCTTAATACTGCATGCTCACCTACCCTATGTTAGACACCCTGAGCATGAAAGTTTTTTTGAAGAAAACTGGTTATTTGAAGCCATTACAGAATGTTACATACCACTCATCGGGGTACTTGATCGTTTACAGGACGATCAAATCGACTATCGCTTAACGCTGTCTTTATCTCCACCACTACTGACTATGTTGCGTGATGATTTATTGCAGCAACGCTATCTGAAGTATTTGCACTCTCACATTGAACTAGCCGAGAAAGAAGTGTTTCGCACCCAAAAGCAAGCAGCGCTTAATGAGCTCGCTCAGTTTTACTTAAAATTTTATCAAAACACTCTAACTGTATATAAAGATCAATATCAAGGCGACATTATCAGCGCCTTTAAAAAACACCACACTAGTGGCCAATTAGAACTGATTACCTGCGCCGCTACGCATGGATTTTTACCTTTATTAAATATCAGTGAAACCGCTGTTCGTAATCAAATCAATATCGGAGTTAATACTTTTAAATCTCACTTGGGTTATGCTCCCACGGGCATTTGGCTACCTGAATGTGCTTATTATCCGGGAGTTGAAAAACTGCTTGCCGAAGCAGAGTTACAATATTTCTTTATGGATACCCATGGTATTTTAGACGCGAACCCTGCCCCAAATAATGGCGTTTATGCCCCTCTTAATTGTGGCAATGGCGTACATGCGTTCGGTCGTGATCCAGATTCATCTAAACAAGTATGGAGTTCTCACGAAGGTTATCCTGGTGATTTTGATTATCGTGAATATTATAAAGATATCGGCTTTGATCTAGAACTTGATGCAGTCGCACCCTATATATTGGATGGCACAACTCGCGCAAATACTGGCATTAAATACTATCGCATTACCGGCAAAGACATAGAAAAACAACTCTATGATCCAGTGATAGCCACGGAAAAAGCTAAACAACATGCAGCAGATTTTATTAATAAGCGCCAACAGCAAATTGCGGCACTTACTAAAAAAATGGATAAAGCGCCCATTATTGTGGCGCCCTACGATGCTGAACTCTTTGGGCATTGGTGGTTTGAAGGGCCACAATGGTTAGAAGAAGTATTAAGACTAGCGAGTGTTGCCACTCAACTTTTAGCAACGAGCACCTGTAGCGATTACTTGAAACAATCAAACACTGCCCAAATTGCTACACCTGCAGCCTCAACTTGGGGCGACCAAGGCTATTACAGTTACTGGCTTAATGAAAGCAACAGTTGGATTTATCCTTATTTGCATCAGGCAGAAACAGAAATGGAACAACTGGCACTGGATTTGAACAATTTAACGGTGACGCCTTTGCAGACTCGTGCTGCTAATCAAGCCGCTCGATCTTTATTATTAGCCCAAGCGTCAGATTGGCCATTTATTATGAAAGCCGGCACGACGACCGAATATGCTAATAAACGCATTACCGATCACCTCGCCCGCTTTAACTATTTGCACGATTGTATTCGTAAGAATCGCATTAATGAGCGGTACTTAACCGCTCTAGAGACCATGGACAATATCTTCCCTGATATCGATTTTAGAGATTACTGCCCCAAATAACGCTGTAGGCTGAGACTAATCTCAACCTACAGATACTCAATCACTTACAAGTATGATGCTTAACGTGCTGTGGAGTGAGCTTCCAAATATCTTGGTTGTATTCGTTAATGGTGCGGTCCGTTGAAAACTTACCACTATTAGCGCAGTTAATAATACTCATCTTAGTCCAATGATCTTGGTCACGATAAGCATCTTCTACGCGCGCTTGAGCGTCCACATAACTTCTAAAATCAGCAATTGTCATCCAAGGATCATGCGGACTTTTAATACTCGCAATCACATCATCAAATAAGCCTGGCTCGCATTGATTAAAATGCCCAGACTCTAACAAATGTAGCACTTCTTTCAAATCTTGATCTTGGCCAATGATACTAAGTGGATCATAATGGCCGCGACGCTCTTCAATTTCTTGTTCAGTTAGACCAAACAAAAAGAAATTTTCATCCCCCGCTTCTTCTCTAATCTCAATATTAGCACCATCCAACGTACCAATAGTAATAGCGCCATTCATCATCAACTTCATATTGCCGGTACCTGACGCTTCTTTACCTGCCGTAGAGATTTGCTCTGATAAATCAGCACCGGGGCATATTTTTTCCATCGCTGATACACGATAATCTGGTAAAAACAACAAAGTCAGTTTATTAGCCATATCAGGATCAGCATTAATCACATGAGAAACATTATTGATTAATTTAATAATCTTTTTCGCTATCTTATAACCTGGCGCCGCTTTACCTCCTATAAGGACACAACGTGCTACATGATGTTCAGCACCACGTTTTTTAATATCGTTATACAGATGAATAACATGTAAAACGTTTAATACTTGACGTTTATACTCATGAATACGCTTAACTTGCACATCAAAAATCGCGTTTACATCAAAGTGTAATTCGGTAGGATGTTTACGCTTTTTATAATCAATTAAACGTTGCTTAGCGGCTTGTTTAATGACTCGCCAGCGTTGACGGAATTTAGCATTCTCTGCATAAGGCTCTAACTTTTTCAACTGAGATAAATCAGTGATCCATCCATCTCCAATTGTTTCGGTGATTAACTCAGCTAACTCGGGGTTACAAGAAGCCAACCAACGTCTAGGAGTTACGCCATTAGTTTTATTGTTAAATTTATAAGGCCATAACTCATAGAAATCCCTAAACAGGCCTTGTTGCAATAATTGTGAATGTAATTGCGCTACTCCATTAACAGAAAAACTACCTACTAAAGCAAGGTAAGCCATACGTACTCGTTGCTCACCTTCCTCTTCAATAATAGACATTCTGCGCATACGGTCAGTATCACCCGGCCAATGCAAAGACACTTCTTCCATAAAGTGCGCGTTAATCTCAAAAATTATCTCCATTAAACGCGGTACTAATCGACGCATCAAATTAACTGACCATTTCTCCAATGCTTCTGGCAATAAAGTATGGTTAGTATAAGCCATCGTTTTTTTAGTAATTGTCCACGCATCATCCCAAGACAAATGATGCTCATCCACTAATAAGCGCATTAACTCAGGAATAGCAATACTTGGGTGCGTGTCATTTAACTGAAAACAATTCTTTTCTGCAAAATGCTTAAAATCTTTACCATGCGTATCAACCCAATGAGCTATTACATCTTGTAAACTAGCGGAGGCTAAGAAATACTGTTGTTTTAAACGTAGCTCTTTACCATTTTCATTAGCATCATTAGGGTACAAAACCATCGTGATGTTCTCAGCGGTAATTTTAGAAGCCACCGCTTCAGCATAGTCACCCGCATTAAACTCATCTAAATTAAACTCTTCAGTTGCAACCGCTTTCCATAAACGTAAAGAATTTACCGTGCCATTTTTATAGCCAGGAATGGGCGTATCGAAAGGTACCGCTAACACATTAGAAGTAGAAATCCAGTGCTTTCGTAATTCACCCTCTTCTGTTGTATACATTTCTGTATGACCACCAAACTTAATGCAATGTGAATATTCTAAGCGTTCAATTTCCCACACATTACCATGTCGTAACCAATGATCAGGTTTTTCTACCTGTTCTCCATTCACAATCGTTTGCGTAAACATACCGTACTCATAACGCAAGCCATAACCCACTACAGGTAATTGCAAAGTCGCACAACTATCAATAAAACACGCCGCTAAACGACCTAAGCCGCCATTACCCAAGCCTGCATCATGTTCACTGGCGATCAGTTCTTCAATTTCAATACCGAGATCATACATTGCAGCGGTCACCGTATCTGTGACCCCTAAATTAAGCATGGCGTTGCTTAGGGTACGCCCCATCAAAAACTCCATTGAAAGATAATAAAGTTTTCGAGCGTCATTAGCCCTATAAGTATGGTGGGTGTCTTTCCAGCGTTCCATTAAACGATCACGAATCGCTTGTGATAGTGCCTCATTCGCATAATAAGGTGAGCGACAGTGCTCATCACGACCTAATAAATGTACATAATATTGCTTAAAATCTTCCTCGAAATCATGCTTTTTCATACCTTGTTCAGGTAACTTAATGATTGCAAGCTTGGGGTTACTAAGGACAAATTTATTGTGAGGCATGAAAACTCCTAGGATTTTATGGGACGTGGCTTAAAAGAATCAGCTATAAAACCACAGTGTGTTTAGGGTACGGCATAAAGATGACAAAATGAAGTAGAAATTTCTATGTCAGGGTGTCTAGTGAATATTAGTGATTTTTAACAACATCTCCTACTGGAGCAGCAAACGCATCTGAAACCAAATCATTAACATTATTGCCCGTTAAAGCTTTTAAAAAAGCCACTAAATCGGCTTGCTCAGAATCTGATAAATTCAGAGGTCCGATCAACGGCGATAAATTCTCATTAGGGATGCCCCCATGATTATAAAAACGCACCACTTCTTCTAATGTCGCTAATGATCCGTTATGCATATAAGGAGCAGTTAGCGTTATATTCCTTAGAGTAGGCGTTTTGTAAGACCAGCGATCCTTAGAATCTTGACTGATTTCGTAATACCCTATGTCATTATGCTTTTCAGAATTTAAACCTGCTAAGTTTTGTCTAGGAACATCGACAAAAACGCCAGGTGCTACTTGCACCTTTTGTTGCTCAGGATCTTTCTGCATAGAAGCCACATAACCAACACCCGTATTATGGCGTTTTTGATCTGTGAATAGCGCAGAGTTTTCATCAATCCTATGACAACGGCTACAAGATGCCTTGCCCGTAAATAAAGTAAATCCACGCTTAACGTCCTCAGTTACGTTTTGAGATTGCTTAGCGTAATACCATCTATCAAACGCCGAGTCAGCGGAATTAAGAGTACGCTCATAACTGGCTATCGCTTGCCCTATGGTTTCCAT
>CANGLL010000120.1 GCA_947454605.1 Methylococcaceae bacterium
ATTTGGCCGTTTTTTTATCCGTGTCAGAAAATTTGGTGAAACTGATGATTTTTTTATCGCCAGATAAAGCTTGCATTTCTGCAATGTTAGTTTTACCATTTATAGGCATAGGTTTTTCTCCTAATAACGCCAGCAATAGTTCAGAATATTCCTAAGTATTTGCTTGAACAATTGCCAGCTAATTGAAAGTTAAATGATTTAGTAATGGTTTCGACCCAAAACTAAACATTTGGTTGGTTATATAACAGGTTAAAGATTTAGACTTTAGCCTGTTAGTTATTTGCACCTCCTTTAGATTGATTATCTAACCAGTTAAAAAAGCGTTCTTGGTGAATTAAAACTTTTCTACCCATTCTAACGATTGCACCAGATGAGCTTAAACCATTGCTATTTTCATTAAAAATTAGTGCTCTAATACCTCCCAGTTTAAAAGCTGGGTGATTGGTACAAAACTGGTTAACCGTTAAATATATTGGGGTTGTTTCCGCTAAAGTTGTTTTAGTCATATGACTCCTTATAAAGTATGAATTGAGTATCTGATCACTGTTTTTTATCAGATGTAAATATTATAACCCCATGTTTTAAATAATAAAACTGAGGTAATCTAAGGTGCCCTATATTAAAAATTTACCCTATATTTCAGTGTCTGATTTTACTGGGGGTGTTAAAAAAGAATTTGAATCCTCCCCTATATTTTTAATATAAGGTGATAACTTAATTGAGGGATCATTAATTTTAGTAATCTTTAAATTAAAATATAAAGTGCCCCAGTTTTTTCTCTACCCTTATTTACCATTTTAACTTCACGTTTTAAATAATAAAACTAAGGTAAACTAAGGGGGCCTATATTAAAAATTTCCCCTATATTGCAACACTTGATTTACCTCTGGGTACAAAAAAGGGGATTTAATATCCCCCTATATTTTAAATTTAAGTTGAATGTGTTTCAGATGGTCGGACGACCTGCTTTTTTGCTTAAATTATTATCCTTGCTATACTTTTGCCAGAAATTTCTATCAAATGTAGTGAATTTGATATTCCATAGCTTTTCATTTGGATAGTGTTGCTTTAGTTGGTCTAGTATCTTTTCTTTGGTTAATGCATCAATATTAATTTTAGTTTCATTTAGCCATTTATCGGCACTGCTTTTTCGTAGTTCATATGGGTTGGTTTTTTGAGATTGTGTTAATTTATTGCTGTTAACCTCGTCCTTTGAAAATAATTTATTAGCTTCTGGAATTAAATTTGTAATTCCATTTGGCGTAAATGTATTTAATTGTAAGAATGCCTCTACATCATTATTGAGTATTATAAGTTTGCAATCCTTAATCTTAGGAGTCTCATAACTGCTATTGATGAGACTAAAGTAGATCATCGTTGAATCATCATATTTCAGTGGCTCAATAACAATGCGAGCATCTAGATCATGCGCGGCAAATTTTTTAATAGATTTTGTAGAAACTCTTAAATTATAAGCATCTACCTGATTTTCTTTATCGTGATTTACAATAATTTCGGTTTCGTCTTCAAAGTCGGTTTCACACGCATTTACCCCGTTAGATTTAATAGGTATTGATTCAGAAAAAACTTCGAGGCTATCAGTCAGCACGTTTATGGGTAGTTTACCCGTGCTACCGAAATATAAAATATCCTCTTCTGAGCAATTGAGTTTTCTCTCAGCTTCTTTTAATGTGTAATAAGATCGTACCAGTGGTTCTTTTTCGCTTGTCATAGTCGTTTCTCGAGCAGAACTATCGTTGATTTCATAATTCATAATCATCATAAGTTTGTAGTACAGCTTCTTTTGTAATTCCTAAATAACGTAAGGTAGATGTAGTATTAGAATGATTAAGCACTTGTGCAATTTTTTCTATAGGCATCCCATCATTAAACATGGCCATACCACGACTTTTGCGCATGCTATGTGTGTTTATTTTTAATCCAAGCATATCACCGCATTCTTTAAAAACCCGACTCACTGAAATACTACTAACCGCTTTATCTTTAGCTCTGTTGGAATGAACTTGGAACAACCATATATCATTAGGGTAATTGGTTCTTCTGTCTGAAATAATTTTCAGTACCGTATGATTGAGTCGTATGGCTTTTGATTTTCCAGTTTTTGTCTCAAATAAATTTAAAGTTCTATCTGTCATATTAAAATCTTCAAATTTTAATTGTAATAAATCGCCAATTCTCAAACCCAAGTTAACGCCTACTTTCCAGATATCAGCATAAAGTTCTCCAAATTTATTGGCTAATAGCGTATGGATTAATTGTATTTGCTGCTTGTTAACGGCTTCGACAATGTTCATTATTTATGTAATATATTTTAAATTAAAGTAACATATATTACATAGGTTACCATAATTATTTAATAAGTCAATAGAAACAGTTTGTTGCTATGTAATAAAATAGCATTATATTACATAGAATAATCCTCAACAGTTATTAGATAAAGCTTTTATCAAATATAACTAAATGATCTTTATTCCATATTGGTCATTTGATAGAATGAGCCATGAAACATCAAATTGATCCTAAAATAGATTGTGTATTCAAAGCGTTATTAGGTGCTGAAGATAATCGTAATTTGTTGGTACATTTTCTAAACGCTGTTATTGGTTCAGATCTTATAACGCCATTAACTACTGTAGATATTCTGAATCCATACAATGATAAAGAGTATTTAGAAGATAAATTGAGTATCGTTGATGTTAAGGCAAGGGATAACGATGGTAATATTTATCAGATAGAAGTTCAATTGGTTAACTTTGCCAACTTATCAGAGCGTATTGTTTATAATTGGGCAGATATTTATAGTCAACAATTGCAACAAGGTGAGGGGTATCATCAACTGATGCCTACTTATTCAATATGGTTATTAGCAGAGAATTTGATTAAAGAGGATCTTGATTATATTCATGTTTTTAAGATGCGTGATAACAAAGGTAGGGTGTTAAATAATCATTGCGGAATTTGGTTGTTGGAATTGCAGAAATTTTCTGCGCCTCAAGTGGAAAATGAACAACAACGCTGGATAAGATTTTTCAAGGAAGGTGAACAGTTAAATGATGAAACTGGATTGCCAGAATGGATGACCACCAACGAGATGAGACAAGCCATGAGTACATTAAAACAATTTTCAGAAAAAGATCGTGATTACCATGCATATCAAGCAAGGCAAAACTATCTAAGAGAGCAGCTTTCAAGAGATTATCAATATGAAGAAGCTCTCAAGCGAGAGCGGGCTGCATTAGAGCTTGTTAAAGAGAAAGATGCAGAGCTTGAACGCTTAAAAGAATTGTTGGCGAAAAGTAACCTGCATTAAACGATCTATTAAATTGAAGTGTTTTTTATAGGTTTTCACCGAATATCTTTGTATTCATGGATGTAACAACATTGCTTATATGTCCATCCGACAGATGAGCATAGCGTTTAACCATTTGTAAGGATTTGTGTCCTAATATCTCTGCAATCTCAGAAAGCGAAGCTCCGTTCATAGCCAGATAAGATGCTGTGCAATGTCTTAGATCATGCCATTTAAAATCAGTTAGTTGGGCGGCTTTCAGAGCATTTAAGAAAGATTTTCGTAAATCAATAGGCATTTGTGGGTTTCTGGAGCTTGGAAAAAGTAGATTGGTGTCTAAACGTTTATTCTTAGCGTGCTCTTTTAACAAATCAAGACATGCTCCGGCCAAGGTAATACGTCTTCGTTCTCCGTTTTTAGTTTCATGTAATATTAAAAAACCATTATCTAAATTAACATCTGACCAGACTAGTCTCATTTGTTCTGCTTGTCGCATGCCAGTAGATAATGCCAAAATTATGCAAGGATAAAGTAAAGGGTTTGGCGACTCTTTACACGCTTGTAAAAATTTTATCCTTTCCTCGTCATCAAGAAAACGAACTCGCCCTCTGGGCAGTTTGGGACTTTTTACTTTTTTAACAGGATTTTCTTCAAGCCACTCCCACTCATTAACAGCTATGCTAAAAGAATGTTGTAAGTTTTTAATGTATTTATCAATGGTGGCGGGATTTTGGGTCATTGCATTTTTGTATTCATTAATTTTTGCGGGTGTTATATCCGCTAATAAGCAATTTCCAAATTTGCTTGTCCACCAGTCTAATTTGCTTCTGCGGTCTTTTTGCTCTTTTTCATTATAGCGTGGCAATATTTCTGAATAGTAACGAGCAGTTAAATCTGAGAAGGTATGTTTTTTAGCTTTGACTGTTTTAAAATGTCGTCCTTCTCTAATAGAGCTCTCTGTATCCTGAATCCATTTGTTAGCATCAGTCTTTCTTTTAAAAGTTGCTGTTTGTGCTGGATAACCTTTTAAACGAACCTCTGCTGTATAACGCGGAGTACCATCTTTAGCTGTGCGGGTTTTAATTCTTGCCATAAATAAGTATCCCCAAGATATTAGTCGGCCGCTGATATAATAAATTCATCATTAACTTAGTAAATTTTAAATATAAATAAACTCTAGTGAGTGTCAATAATACCTATGAGGTGGCTTTATATGGAGGTTTAGATTATAATATTTTTGTCCCAATTTTGTCCCATTATGATATAAATAATGGTGATAAATGGCAATATATGGTACTAATGAAATATGTTAAGCTATTGAAATATTTGTTTTTATTTGTTGTGGTGTGTTGGTGGTTTTTTAATAAAACTCACTTTTAATGCGATGGTCGCGCGTTCGAATCGCGCACGACCCACCACCAAAGGCCTTGTTTTACAAGGAAATCAACAAGATTGCCCGTCGAGTTGAAGCAACATAAACGTAGTAAGGCGCAAATTTAGGCGCACTTATGTTTTATTTGCTCAATTAGGTGGCGTAATGAATCAGTATTATCTCAATAAAAAAATCCTTTTTTGGGTTAGCATTCAAGTAGTCGTTTCCAGTAAAATTTACTGTTTAAGCGAAATTAAATATCAAAATAAATTATATCAATCCGATACCTGTTACTTATTGGTTTTATCGGTTAAAACTTGTTTATTCCTTTGCTCTGGAGGGATTGCATAATGGCCTATCTAAGAGCTTTAGCAAATGGAAGGTATCGCGCAGATATCCGCATGAAAGGAATTGTAAAAAATAAAACATTCTCAACTCAAATACTCGCTCAAGCATGGGCGGACAAAATTGAATCAAGCATTAGAAATATCCCCAATCTTAGTCAAGCAGAACTGATTGCATTATCTGACAGTGATATTGAGGCTTTGGGAGGAGCAGAGATGTTTAAGCAGTTGGATGTGGATTTATTTATTATTCGTCATCAAGTTCAATTAGAATTGATTAATAAGCTCAGTAAAAAAGAGCTATTGCAATTGTCGCCTCATGATATAGAGCGAATGGGTGGCGTTGAGTTATTTAATCAAGCCGGTAAACGAATACGCTATAAAACATTTCGCGAAGTTTGTGATGAATACCTATCACGTTGGAATAAAAAAGACTACGTTGGACAAATGCAGCGTATTAATTACTGGTGCAGTATTTTTGGTGATAGGATCATGACAGACATAGATATTTTTGATCTTCGTGAGCATATTGATAGCATGATCGATGATGGTCAACGATTAACAACTATTAATCGTAAGAAGGCGGTGTTATCTAGTCTTTATAAGTTTGCTTTGAGTCGTGGTTATGTAGATGAAAATATAGCGCGTAATATTGTTACCGACGATGATACTAAACAAAGAAATCGTGTTTTAAGTGAGGAAGAGCGCAACAAATTTATTAGTGCTTGTAAAACATCTCATTGGGATAAGTTATATCTGTTAGTGCTTATGGCCATAACCACCGGTGCGCGTAAAGGCGAATTAATGAGTTTACGTTGGAGTGATATAGACTTCAAAGATAATATCGGTCATTTGGCTGATACCAAAAACGGGGCTAGTCGTGAATTGCATTTTGCGCCAGTTGTAATGTCTGAACTGAAACGTTTTCAAGAGGTAGGTAAAGGATTGATTTTTCTTTCTAATGCAAAACCATCTCAACCAATGGATTTTCGTAAAGCATGGATAAATGCATTAAATGATGCAAATATTTCTGGTAAAGATATCATGAATTTGGATGGTACTCTTAAGCAGGAAAAGTTTACATTCCACTGTCTTCGCCACGGTTTTTGCTCGGCATTATCTGACTCCGATAAGGAGATTAATCAAATCGCTAAATTAGCAGGCCA
>CANGLL010000121.1 GCA_947454605.1 Methylococcaceae bacterium
ACTCGAGAAGTGGCGCAGTCAATGCTGGGTAATCGTGCTGAATATCGATTCAGTGACACTAATATGGGACTAGCATCATCTGTTATTAGTGGTGTTAACGAAACGCTACAAAAATATGGTCGTATTATTGTCGTTGAGGATGATTTGCAGTTGTCTAGTTCATTCTTGATTTTTATGAATTGTGCGCTTGATCGTTATGCAGATGATGATTTGGTTTTTCAAGTTTCAGGCTATCAATTTGATGTCTCAGAGTTGAGTGAAACAAAGACTGCTTTGTTTTTACCTTTTCCAGCTTCTTGGGGATGGGCAACTTGGAAACGAGCATGGGATAAATTTGATCCTTTTGCAACTGGTTGGCCTGCTATTAAAACTGATGCTTCTTTGCGGTGCCGGTTTAATCTTGATGGTAATTATAGCTATTCAACAATGTTGTTGCGTCAAATGCACGGTAGTATTGATTCATGGGCGATACGCTGGTACTGGTGTGTATTTAAAATGAATGGTTTAGTTTTATATCCACCTACTTCATTAGTTAAAAACACCGGTTTTGATGGAAGTGGTTCCCATGGAAGAGGGTTTTTGCGTAGTTTCTCAAAACATAACAAATTTAGTCCTGTGATAGATTTTAGGTTTCCAGATCATATTAATATAGATGACGGAATGTATTTAAAAGTGAAGAAAGCATTAAGTATTCAAAATGGTGGGATTCTAGGAAAACTGGTTGATAAATTGCGTTGGTGGAAAACAGTTTTTGGGGTTAGTTAAAGGAATATTATGTTTTTATTAAATAAGCTTATAGGTAAATTTGCGCCATGTTTTGTGGCTGAAATTGGCTTAAATACAAAAATACAAGGACGTATTGAGCGTAGACAGAAGTCTGCTGTTATAAAAATAGGGAAAAACTCGCTTGTGGCTGGGACATTGGTTACTGAGGTGGGAACTAGTCGATTAATAATTGGTGATAATGTTTTTATCGCAGGTAACACTTTAATAGATTGTTTGGAACAAATAACGATCGAAGATGATGTATTAATATCTTACCATGTTACTATCATGGATTCAGATAATCATAGTTTACGCGCCTCTGTACGTGTGGGTGATCTAAATCGGTGGAGGCAACAGCAATATGATTGGACTCACGTTGGAAGGTCTCCTGTTGTAATTAGATCCAAAGCTTGGATTGGTGCAAGAGCTATTATTACCAAAGGAGTAGAGATAGGCGAGGGTGGTGTAGTAGCTGCGGGATCAGTAGTAACTAAAGATGTACCTCCCTATACAATCGTTGCCGGCAACCCAGCACGAGTTATTCGAGAGTTAAGTTTAGATGAACGATGATATTTTTAAGTTCTCTATGATCTTCTTTAATTTCAGATAAACCGAAAACTAATTAATAAGATGCAAAGAATTGTATGGATCACCGGTGCAAAAGGTTTTATCGGGCGACATTTAGCAAAATATCTAGCGGAACAAAATTATAGTGTCTATGGGATTGGGCATGGTATTTGGCCAACGAATGAGTCGCGTGTTTGGGGTATTTCTGGCTGGTTAAATTCGGGTATTGACCTTGCAAATCTAGAAGTGCTTCGCCGTCAGTCTGGTATACCTTCTTGTATTTTTCATCTAGCGGGCGGCTCTACTGTAGGTGCTTCTTTGGCAAGCCCCCATGAAGACTTTATACGCACAGTTGCAAGTACCGCTCAATTAGTTGAATGGATACGAACTTATGCACCTAAAACTAAGTTAGTGGTGGCCTCTAGTGCGGCTGTTTATGGGGCGGGTTATGATGAGCCAATAAGTGAAGATTTTGTTACATATCCATTTTCACCTTATGGCCATCATAAGTTAATGATGGAGCAGTTATGTAGAAGTTATGCCGATGCTTTTGATTTGCAATATGCGATTGTTAGATTGTTTTCAGTATATGGAGCTTGGCTACAAAAGCAGTTATTGTGGGATATCTGTTGTAAGTTGGAAGATGCAGAAGGTGTTTTAAATTTGGGTGGAACTGGTCAAGAATTACGTGATTGGATTGATATTAGTGATGTTGTCCGTTTACTTGAATTTGCATCAGACCCAAAGAGAAATACTGATTTGATATTGAATGGCGGAACAGGCATTGCCACCCCAGTGACAGAAATTGCTTCTTTAGTGGTAAAGGCATGGGGATGTAATGCACAGATAAATTTTTCGGGTCAAGGAAGACCTGGTGACCCTTATAGATTGGTGTCAAATAATAGGAGGCTTGATTCTTTAGGTTTTCAAATGGATATTGATGTGACCCATGGTATTGAAAACTATGTTAATTGGTTTAAGGAATTGCGTCAATGAAGGTTACGCGAATTGCCTTTCCATTAAGAGGGAGTGCTGCATGGACAGGTGGTTACAATTATCTGATTAATTTGTTTAGGGCCCTTGAAAGTTATCAGAAAGGTTTAATTATTCCTGTTTTGTTTTGCGGCGAAGACGCATTGGACGAGGATGTGAGTGCACTTGCCTTGATAAGCAATGTAGAGATTATACGTTCATCTGTTTTTAATTCAGCGCGTCTGCGCGATCGTACATTAAAAGCGATATTTTTTGGCGTTGATGTTGAGGCGTTGAAATTGTTTCAGCAAGAGAAAATTGATGTGGTATTCGAAAATGCCATTTTTTTTGGCTGGCGTTTTCCCCTTCCAATTATTGCTTGGATGCCAGATTTTCAACATCGTCGTATGAAACATTTATTTAATCAATTGGCTTATTGGAAGAGAGAGTTGGGTTTCCGTGCACAAGTAGCATCAGGAAGATTTTTGATGTTAAGTAGTGAAGATGCGCGCAAAGATTGTGAATCTTTTTATTCATCAGCTCAAGGCAGAACCGCTGTAGTTCGATTTTCTGCACCTATCTCTAGTAATTTGATTGAAGTGGACCCCCTTTCAGTATTAACTAAATATCAATTACCAACTCGATTTTTCTATTTGCCCAATCAATTTTGGAGGCATAAAAATCATCTGTTGGTTGTAGATGCATTGGCAGTTTTAAAGAAAGAAGGCATTGAGATTGTTGTTGTTACAACGGGTAATCCAATAGATCCGAGGTCACCAGGATATTATGACGAACTGGTTTCAAAAATTAATGAATTAGGCTTGCAAGATAATTTTAGAATATTAGGAATGATACCAAGACAGGATGTTATTTCATTGATGAGAGTCTGTTCTGCTTTAATAAACCCCTCATTTTTTGAAGGATGGAGTAGTACAGTAGAAGAGTCAAAATCACTTAATGTGCCTTTATTGCTCTCCGATATTAATGTTCATCGTGAGCAGATGGGTGGAGATGCTATTTATTTTGATCCTAATGATGCTAATATGCTCGCAAATGCCCTATATGAATTTGTTCGTTGTATACCAGATAAACAGATAGTGGTAAGGCAGATAAGTGATGTCGCTGAACAAAATGTTATTGCATTTGCGAATGACTTTGTCCAATTAGTGGATATTGCTACTTCTAGTAATAATTTAAGATAAATAGTGTGATTTATGGTCTTTGAAGGTGGCTTGCGTGCTCAAAAGGGTTACAAGAAATCGTTATCAGATACCCGCCTAATCTCTGTCATTACCGTTGTATTTAACGCTGCCGAAACCTTAAAAGACACTATTGAAAGTGTTAGGTCACAAACTTATCAGAATGTTGAGCATATCATCATAGATGGTGGCTCTACTGATGGAACTATTGATATTTTAAGGCAATATGATCAAGTGGTTGATTACTGGTTGAGTGAGAAGGATGCTGGCATTTACGATGCGATGAACAAAGGCATAGCGCTGTGTACGGGTGATTATATTGGGATGCTAAATGCGGATGATATGTTTGCTGATAATTCAGTATTACAAAACATCATTGATGAATTTAATGCCAAAAAGGTAGATGCAGTTTTTTCTTGTTTAAATATAGTTGAAAAAAATAATCTAAGTCATGTACTTCGTAAATACAGAGTTTCAAATTTTAGTTCTTTTTTATTGAAAATTGGCGTAATGCCACCTCATCCTACTTTTTACTGTAAGAAATCCGTGTATAAAGACGCGGGGCGCTATAAAACGAATTATAAAATTACCGCTGATTTTGAAATGCTCGTGAGATTGTTAATTAAACAAAAAATCACCTGGTCTTTTATTAATAAAGTCACAGTAATTATGCGCTCAGGTGGTGTGAGTAATAGGGGTATTAAGTCTGCTGTGTTATTAAATTCAGAAATTATAAGAGCGTGTAAAGAAAACAATTTATATACTAATTGGTTATTCTTGTTCTTAAAGTTACCTATTAGAGTGCTTGAAGTCTTACGTTAATTGAAACACTAGCACCTTAAGATCAAGGTGCTAGTGCATAAAACTTAAGAAACGTATTGTTCTACGGGGTTTGAGAAGTTATAAACATTGCGTTTATTGGCTTCTGGACTGGTTGCCGCGGCCTTAAAGATATAATCTTTCTTGTGATCTAACTGCGTCAGAATGCCTTTTGAGCTAGAAACTAATTTACTGTGCCAATCGGCATCATTTACTGGCGCGGGTAGCGTAGTATATAAAATAACGTAGTCTGATGCTTTGGGGTCAGAGCTTATGTCGTAGCCCACTTCGCCAGGGTTATTTCCAAAAGTCATTTGTAAAATAGGCGCTTCTAAAATACCCACAGGCGTTGGGACCTTTGATATATGAAATCCTGAAGACTCTAATTGAACTAAGTCGTTTGCTGCAGTTAGGTTGACGTAGTTACCTAATGAGCTTAAGCCATCTTCAAGATGAGCGCGTGTCGCATTTTTGTTTGCGGTATCGGCTTTGTTACCATCCAATGATTTTAATAAGGCGGCTGAATAAAGCGTTATCAGTCCTTGAATAGAGGCTAAGGTCGGTTTGGGGTCAACATAAAAAGGGTTGGTGGTCATATTACTCACTATGTTTTGCGCATAATTAGTAAGGGCGTTGTCTACAATATCTGCAGAGCTGATCAGTGCTTTTTGTTTCATAATCCCTCGAATTGCCCTAGGAGCGGGCGTGAACAGTTTGAAATCATTCCAAAGTTAGCGTAACGGGTGGGTCTTTTAAGTGTTACGTAAGTGAGTATAGGCTTTATTGAAATAAATACACTATAAATAATAAGTTTTATGAAAATAGTTTTTTATTTCCGCTGTAAAATAATATAAGCAATTGATTTATGGTTTTATTCTGGATTGGATTGTTTTTGCTAAGCCTTAGATACTCTTATACTTGGAGCCGTTAGCACCTTGCTTACTCTAAACAGGCTCCGTTTAGAGCAGATCACTACCGAGTCATGTTAAACAGCCCCCTGTTTATAACAGAGGGTGCGCGTTTATCGTAAACGCGCACCGTTTAAGATAAACCAGACCTTGTTTGCTCTAAAAGCGCGCCCTTTAAAACAAACAAGGCCTTGTTAGTCACTAACAAGCCCCTGTCTGTTGCAGACGCGCTCCGTTTAGCCGATCAAACCATGCTCGGCGAATGAATACGGCTCACCATCGCCAATAATAAAATGATCCAGTACGCGTATATCAAATAATGCTGTAAGTGGAGTTTTCCTTTTTCCATTTGGAACGGATATTTTGGTGAAGGTACTGGCTAAATTGACGGTATCTAGTGCGACCGAATTGCAAGCAATAGGGATTTTGGGTGTGCTATACTCTAAATCTATTTAATTTTAAGGGATATTTGATTATGGTGGCTATTACGTTTGATACCTTAAAGTATGCTAACAAGTTAAAAGCCGCAGGAGCTGAACCAAAATTAGCAGAGGCTGAAGCAGAAGCATTAGCAGAGGTTTTTGAGTTAAACCTTAAAGAAATTGCTACCCGTGAAGATTTAAAACAAATGGAAGAACGGTTTGATGCACGATTACTTCAGCTTGAGCAGCGTATGATCATTAAACTAGGCTGGTTGATGGTGGTTGCAATAGGGGCCGTTGCAACATTAGTAAAAGTCTTGTAAATAGTCTTTAATAAACCTACTTTTAATTACATACACTTAACGGTGTGTGTGATTTATTTGTTTAAATATCATTCTATCGTTTTAACAATCCCGGTTTCAAAATTCTCATCCGCTTGCCAGCCAAGCTTTGTTTCTATTTTGGTGGCATCAATTGCATAGCGTTTGTCATGGCC
>CANGLL010000122.1 GCA_947454605.1 Methylococcaceae bacterium
AGGCAATTATGCATATTAATATTTCACCTACTTTATCGACACGCTTTTTATCAACCTCACTAGTCCTTTTAACAACTGTTATATCTTTATTTAGTTTAAATGCAAATGCTTTACCCAGTTTTGCTAGACAAACCGGTCAAAGTTGCAGTGTTTGTCATACCCAATCTTTTGGGCCTAACTTAACCTCTTTTGGTCGTGAGTTTAAATTAGGTGGGTACACTATGGAAGGTGGCAAGGGCCTTGCGGCTAAGTTACCTGCGGTAAGTGGAATGATTGTAGGGTCTTTTACCAACACCCAAAAAGACCAACCAGATGGCACACTATTACCAGGCTACAATAAAAACAATAACTTTACCTTTGATCAAGCGTCTTTATTTTATGGTGGCAAAATCTATGGCAAAGTGGGCGCTTTAAGTCAGTTAACGTATGATGGTTATTCCGAAAGATTAGCTCTAGACAATACGGATATCCGTTTTTCTGATCAATTAGATATAGATACTCCAGTCACTTATGGTGTCTCTATTAATAATAACCCTACTGTACAAGACTTATGGAATACAACGTCAGCTTGGGGTTTTCCTTATAACGGCAGCGCTGTTCAGCCGGGTATTGGAGCTGCTGCGTTAATAGATGGTGGCTTATCGACTCAGGTAGGCGGCGCTTCTGCTTATACTATGATAGACAATCTACTCTACTTAGATGTAGGTGGTTATGGCTCTTTAGACAATAATGTGCAAAAGGCATTCGGTGTTGCCGATGCAGCACAACAACAAGTTGACGGAGTAGCACCGTATTGGCGTGCAGCTTTACAAAAAGATTGGCATGGCCATTATTTTGAATTGGGCCATTACGGTATGATTGCTGACGTCTTTCCGGGTCGCGATCGTAGTCAAGGCGCCGATCATTATACTGACGTAGCTGTTGATGCGACTTATCAGTATTTAGCCAACCCAAAACACATTTTTGAAGTTAAAACGACCTATATATACGAAGATCAAAAATTAAACGCTAGTCGTGCGTTAGGCTCTGTTGCCTCAACAGGGGGAACTTATTTAAATACCTTTAAAATTAATAGTGCCTATACTTTTGATCAAACATACGGCTTAACGTTTGCCTACAATAGAGTTACCGGCACTAATGATGCCTATTTATATGGCGATAATACCGTTACTCGTCCTGATAGCCAGTATTTCTCAACAGAATTAGTGTATGTGCCGTTTGGTAAAGATAGCTCTTATTTGTATTTAATGAATCTACGAACTAGTTTGCAATATATTGGCTACTCACAATTTAATGGTGCTAATCAGGCCGCACAAGACAATAACACCTTTATGGTTAATGGTTGGTTAGCGTTTTAACTTTGAAAATTAAACTTATGAAACCTGAGCGTTATACCCGTTTTAAAGATATTTCAGTTAGCGAAAGAGTGTTAAATACCGTTTTCTTATTGACTATCGGTATGGGTTACTTGATGGCTTTAGCCAATATGTACTATACACATCAGGGCTTGGATGGTAAAGCGGGGTTAACGATTGAGGATGTGGTCATCAGTTATCATGGTAAAAGTGATCAAACTCGTTTAGGCACAGCCATTAATGGCATCATGAAAAGCAATTTGCGTTATAGCAGTGATAAAGACGTTATTATGCAATGGATACATAATGGCGCGGATGAGGCGGGATATGTGGACAAAGTGCAACCTATTTTGGATAGGGATTGTATTATTTGTCACACCCCCACAATCAATCCTTCATTACCTGATTTAACACATTATGAAACCATTTCTGAAGTCGCCCACGAGGGTGGTGCCACATTAGCTACCTTAGTCCGGGTTTCGCACATTCATATATTTGGCATTGCCTTTATCCTATTCTTTATTGGTAAGATATTTCTATTATGTGATATGAATGCTGATGTAAAAAGGGTCGCTGTAGTAATACCGTTTGTTGCAATGGTCGTAGATGTTATTTCATGGTTTGTTACCAAGACAACACCTTCATTTGCTTATGTCGTAGTTTATAGCGGTGCATTGATGGGGTTATCAATGGGGCTACAAATCTTATTGAGCATTTACCAAATGTGGTTTTATCCAAGAAAGAAGTCTAATTATTAATCAACTTAACTTCTACCAAACTTAAGCAAATATTTTAATTTAGGCCTCACTCCAACGGGGCCTTTTTTATGCCTGTCGTGTTAAAGTATTTTCAGCGATTAATACGACTTATTAGCGGAAGAAAATAACTTCCTTTTTTAACATGTTCGGAATATAAAATGCCCATCACAATAACCGATGTTCCTACCGCTACTTTTATTGTCATTAGCACACTATTACTATTAGTGTTGCTTTCTTTACGTAAAACCAAGTACAAGGACATATTTCCTATTGGTATAACAGAGGAACTAAAAGGTGTAGGTATCTTGAGTGTTATCTTTGCGCACATCAGTTATATGCTCGTGAATGACAACCATTTTTTGTATCCTCTATCACTGGCCAGTGGTGTAGGCGTCGATTTATTTTTACTGATGTCTGGATATGGGCTTACGGTTAGTATGCTAAAGAAAAATCTTTCTATTCTTGAGTTTTATCGCAGGCGATTAACCAAAGTATTTATCCCCTTTTGGCTAGTGTTAACTATTTTATTCATTGCTGATGAAGACATTCTCCATATTACTTACACTACAAAATATATTCTAGAATCATTCGTGGAATGGTTTCCTCAGGCACGTGCCTTTGATGATGTTGACTCTCCTTTATGGTATATCAACTGGTTAGTCATGTTTTACGTGCTATTCCCAATACTTTTCATGCCAAAAAGACTGTGGTTGACTGCTATTTTATTAGCCGCTATCGCCAATATTGTCGCCATTACAGACCCACTCCATTTGCAAGCAAACTGGTTACATTGTTTGCATACTAATGCATTCTCGCTGGGAATTTTGTTAGCTTGGCTACTGACCAGAAACAACGGTTTTTCTGAACGCATCGCTTGGTTTAAAAATGAGTCCACCGGTTTGGGACGTCCAATTGTTCTGGCATTATCAATAGGAATTGCTACTTTTATGATTTATCAAGGTGAATCAACTGACTGGCCTAAACTCTCATCAGTACTTACACATTGGGGAGTTGACGCAAATTTCTTCATTGGTCAAACCACTAGTTTGATTGCAATGACCATGCTAGTCATTTTTTTCTCTTTAAAAAGACTTGATTGTAAGTTACTTTATTTATTCGGTATTTATTCTTACGAAACGTATCTCCTACACTGGCCTTTACTTGAACGCTACGACGAACTTTTTAACTATTTTCCAGCGGGGATTGCCGTCATAATTTGGTTGTGTATTTTTATAATTCTTAGCTGGTTGTTGCAGAAAGTTACACGGCCCATTGGTACTTGGGTCGATTCAATATTAAGCAATCACAAATAAAGCCAACTAGATTTTAAAATAGAATGAGCTATTTTTAAGAAGAACTTGTGGGATATCATACTTCGTATGAGTACACCACTTTTCCAGGAATAACTACGATCAAGCTGAAGCCAACTTGATCGTAGTCTGAGAGTCATTATCTCTATAAAGGATAATTAATGGTTTCGTTTTTCACATAACAGTTATAAGTCTCAAATTAACAAATTTATAAATTCAGTTTTTATCTCTGCCAAACAAAAAAATTAAAAACTCAGACAATTGCAATCATCAATTAATCTCATCTAAATATTGACAAAACATGAAATACAAAATACTGTGAACTTTCAATGAATAAAATTATGAATGTTACAAATTGAAACAATACATAATTATTCCTATTGAAACAAACCATACCACCTTAACTTAGGATACAAAAAGCTATGAAGATTAGAACAAAATCAATATTCACACTATCGGTTCTTCTTGCCTCATTAAATACATTTAATGCCTCAGCAGATGATCGAAGTGCAGTAGCTGCTACGGATCAAATTTTATTTGCAGCTGGCATAGGGGCTAACCCAATTACTACGAATCCTGTGACCATCAATACTGCAACTTGGGGTGATGCACTCACCTCTACATATAGCTCATCCGGACTAGGTTCAAAAGCATTAATTGCCAATATCTCTGCTGTAACCGCTATACTTACCGGCGATCTAAGAGCAAGTACAGATGGCACCTTATTCCTCAACTGGGGTGGGGTTCAGGCTCGTGTTCTTGTAGATTGCGCACTACCGGCATGTGATCCAACGTCTGATACTGTTCCAGCTGCAAATATTGCATCACCTGGTGTTATAACTTTAGATCAAGTTGCTCATTTCTTTGCCGATTCAGGCGCTGCAACAGCCGCTGATTACACTGCAGCTTTAGACTTAACAGCAGGTGCACGTTCTTTCAACTTCTTCTTTGAGAACGTAGGAAAGAAATCAAGCCATACTGTTAAATTTCAAGTTAAATTTAATGCCGGCGGCATTGCTTTGGGTGATCCTAATAGCGTCATTACCGGAGGTGTTGCTGCCGTTGCAAAACGTACTATGATTTTGCAATCTATGTCACTTAAAAACGACTCTAAAAAATAAAGAATAATTCTAGCGTAGCTAAAAATTAGATATTTATTGTTAAAAGCCTCATTGATCATAATGATCAATGAGGCTTTTTTTATTACACCGTGTTTTAACGTGACTTTAACTTGTCAAACCAGTCTTTTTGGCGACTAACAGCCGTTAGAAACGTTATATGATGATCGCCTGCAACAACAACTTCACTCGTCACGCTTTTGCTACCCATGCTTGCTTGATATACAGATGCAATTTGACCTATTTCAGTTGAAACAACCTCATCTTCAGTGCCATAAAACATTTTTAGAGGTGTTTTAAATAGTCTTCGATAGACCTGCATGAAGGATGTACGAAATTTTATGTAAATAGTCATCCATCACAATGACGTCTGAATTCCTCAACCAATTCTTTGAGCTGATGCTGATAAGGTTTCAGAAAATTGGTTTGGACGAACAGTGATTGCTGAGCAGTTAAAATTTGGTCTCGTTCATGACGGTCATAATAAATCTGAGGCCTTGAAAATTGTGTGTTGTTAAGACTGGGATTGAAAATAATGCCTGCAGCTTCTTTAGCCGCATAAATCTCTGGACGATATATTTTTTGGATTGTATCCATAACAGAAATCAACAGGACTAAATCCAGTTTATCTCTAGTTTCTAAATCATTTTTTCTATGATAATAAGCTAGTGGAGCAACCATTCCTTCTGACATATAGTAGGTAACATCAAGCCCCATCTTTTTAAAATATAGTGAAGTACTTGATGGCTCACCTATTTCATAATACTCAATTCCTAATACCGGATGAACTTTACCTGATCTGTAATAAGTTTTATTACTTGAAACACTTATTGCTGTTATAGCAGAAAAGTCTAGCACGCCTAAGTTCGATAAATCTCTGAACTGTAATTGATATAAGATCCCATGTAAATCACCAAATGTCTCAATATCTTTTGTCATTTTATCTTTCAATATTTTTGGCAGAATGACGTTAAAATCATAATCTCGTATGTAAGATGACAAATTAAAACCATAAGGACCGTTTATAATGGTATTTGTTTTGGTGTCCAAAAGGTTTGCATGCAACATTTCTGAAATTGGAAATAATTCAAAATTCGATTGATGGAACTTCGCCCATGTTGTAAGTATTTCAATCTTTATTTTATAACGCTCGTTGTTGGCATTATCTTCCCCAAGATAACGATTAATTTTTCTGTTTATGATGCTAAAAAACAAATTAATATTGCTTTCTCGTTTCGCTGGATCCTTAGCTAAATTAACGAGGTTAGTCGTGTTTCTTGAATTTGGTTTTGGGCTATAATTTTTATCAAATGAAGTTCGAGTTAATTGCAGTTGTAAAGTCGATTTCATTTAATATGATGTTATAAGTTTTTAAATAAATACTATGGATCATATCAAAAATATATTGCTATTACCCATCTTAGTTATGGCAGTCTATTTTGCTGATATGGTTTGAATGGTTGAACATTTATCCGCACCGTAGGAACAAGAAAAACACACATCATCCTACTTCGTATAGAATTTTTCTTTTTATCTTAACCGCTTGTGCTATAACTATGAAAATTAAA
>CANGLL010000123.1 GCA_947454605.1 Methylococcaceae bacterium
TCATTACTGTGTGCCGTTAAAATAGAACTGTCTGTAGTTAATGCTATAGCGGCCAAAGCCGAACGATTCTTTTGATATTGCACAACGAGTTCCGCAGCGATATGCTGGCAATCAGCCGCACTGCCGCCATTACCACATAAAAACAACTTACCACCTTGCTGTAAGGTCACTATCAACTGCTGTGCCGCTGTTTCAATTACATCCGCACAGGCCGCTAAGCGTTGCGTCATCGCTTGATGATCTTCAAGCTCAGTTATAAATTTTTGCACTCTACTTCCTCAATCCACGCTCAGTATTTACTACTAAAATTATAAACTGACATCCACTGATTTATCTTTAGATTCTGCAACTTGATCTTTAAACTGCATAGAATGTAAACGCGCATAAGCGCCATTTCTTTCTAGCAATGCTTGATGAGTGCCTCTTTCGACAATATGCCCTTGCTCGATAACCAATATCAAATCTGCATTTTCAATAGTCGATAAACGATGAGCAATCACTAAAGTGGTTCGGTTAAGCATCACTTTTTGTAACGCTGCCTGAATATATCTTTCTGATTCAGTATCTAATGCAGATGTAGCTTCATCTAAAATTAATAACGGAGCATCCTTTAATAAAGCTCTAGCCAAAGCCAAACGCTGTCTTTGACCACCGGATAATTTAACGCCGTTTTCGCCAATTTCAGTATCTAGACCCCGCTCTAATTTCGCAATAAAATCCATTGCATACGCGTCAGTAGCCGCCATCTCTACATCTTTACGAGGCGCGCCAGCTAAAGCACCATAGGCGATATTGTTGGCTATAGTATCATTGAATAAAGTGACTTGTTGATTAACCAAAGCAATCTGATTTCTTAAATTTGCCAACTTATAACTGTTAATATCCACGCCATCTAACAAGATCTGACCTTGGTGATAAGGATAAAATCGTGACACCAGATTAACCAAAGTACTTTTTCCACCACCTGATGCGCCCACCAAAGCAATCGTTTGGCCAGGCTCTGCAGTGAAGTTAATATCATACAATGCAGGCTCATGAGTACCGTCATACTGAAAAGTCAGATTCTTAAACTCTAACAACCCCCTACTTCTCTCTACTTCATAAGCGCCTTGATCTATTTCAGTTGGCTCATCCAAAATATCAAATAAAGATTCCGCCGCCGCAATACCTTTTTGAATATCACCATTTGCATCGCTTAAGGTTCTAATCGGTTTAGGCAATAAAAAGGCCGCCGTCAAATATCCCACAAACTCACCCACACTGGACTGCTTCATAAAAAACAAGGCCATATACATCAGGCCTGATAATGCTATGGCCAATATAAATTGCATGATAGGACTATGCACAGCCAAAGTGGTAGATAGCTTTAAAGATTGGCGTCTATTGTTATGACTACTCTCTAGGAAGCGCTGCTTCTCATAGGCTTCACCGCCATAACTTCTGACAATCCGATGTCCACCTACTAATTCAGAGGTAATATGCGTCATATCCCCTATGGACTCTTGCATACGCTTACTAATTTTTCTAAGCCGCTTACTCACATAACTGACCAGAACCACAATGATCGGTGTAATAGCGACAAAAACCAGAGACAACATCCAATTAGAATAAAACAAATACGCCAACAACCCAATCGCAGTAAATCCCTCTCGAACTATTGACCTCACTGAATCGGTCACTGCTTGCGTTACTTGCCCCACATTGTTGGTAATTCTTGAAATCATATGCCCACTGTTATTCGCATCAAAATACGCAGTGGGTAATAAAACATATTGATTAAAAATCTCACACCTTAGGGCATGCACTACATTGACAGAAACTTTAGCCAAAAAGTAGTTACCAATATAGGCACCAATACCATGCACAATCATCAAACCACTAAACAAAAGGGGCAGATAATACATGCCCTCTTTAGACTCTGATTGCAGGGTATCAATAATATGTTTAATCAAAGCCGCAAATAAAGTCTGCGTCCCTGAATACATTAAAAAACCGACAATACTAATCGCAAAGAAAACTCGATACGGCTTCACATACGTTAAAAGCCGCTTATAGATTTGTACACTGGCCGTTGATTTTTCTTTCATTGTTTTGTTTATAGGTAGAAAAGGCTAATGTAGCCCCATTGTAATAATCTTATTGAATGTATTGGGAAACGCCACTTTCGGCGCTTGTGAAGTCTTGGTCCGCGAGTCTATCCATTAACTTTTGGTAATTGATGTCTTGCCGACTCTTATCATTTTGAGCATGCCATAAATGCAAAACGGGTACAGCAAATCGACCTTCTTTTCGCTTAATACCCGAATGGATCAAACGAATCACTAAGTCGGAGTCTTCATATCCCCATCCCTCAAAAAACTCATCAAAGCCATTAACACCTAAAAAATCCGCCTTCCACATAGCTAGATTACACGTCATAGCTCTATGCCATTTATTGGGCTTTACATACCTAAAAAAACCGAGGGGTAAATATAAAAATGCAGTGAGTCTATTAATCTTATTTTGGAGTCGAGACTTTAAAAAATACCCCCATGACTTCTCATGCAATAAAACCTGTTGTTCAATAATCTGCTGAGTATAAGTCTGATTTAATAACACTCGATTACCTGGCACAAAATAGCCTTGCTCAGCCAAGTACCGATGTCTAGAAATAAAATGAGGTCTTGCTATACAATCACCATCAAGAAATATTAAATACTCGCCTATTGCATGGGCGACCGCTTTGTTCCGAATAGTGCCTGCTCTAAAGCCTTTATCTTCATGATGAACGTAACTAATTTTAACGGGACTTAAACCAAGCTCTACTTTTATTTGATCGACATTAACGTCAGTAGAACCATCATCGGCAATGATAATCTCAAAATTCCTATCTTTTTGAGCATATAAACTGTGCAAACACAATCTAAGTGCATCAGGCCAGTTATAGGTAGTGACAATCACTGAGATTAAACTCATTCACTACATTCCTTTTTTACCGGCAAATAGGCTAACAAACACCCCACAAAAAAGGCTAGCAAATGTCCTTCAGGGAATGTTTTAAAGTGTGAGTTAAAAAAGCTGGTTACCACATACCCTGTTAGTACACTGGCCGCAATTAAACTATATGACTTTTGTTGTACTCCCGATCTTATGGCTACCAAAATATAGGCTAAAAATAAAATCAAACCAATCACACCATTCTCAAACCAAACAAACAAATATTGATTATGCGGATCTGATACGCCCTCAGCCCGCCAATCTTGATATTTTTTTGCCACATGTTCACTGTATGTGTTCTTAAAAGATGAAGTGCCATAGCCTAGAATAGGCTTTTGGCGAATTAAATCTATGGCATTTTCTCGAAAAATCTCACGAAGACCAATAGATGTCAATTTAGTATCTTTTTGAACATTTGTTTTTTCTGCTAATGCTAATTTAGTTCGCTCTTGTAAGGTGTTTGAAGATAGAGCAATTATTAACCCCACTACCATTACTCCAGCTAATATATGGGGTATTTTTTTAAGCCCGTAAGCATTAACTAGGAAAAATACAGCCGCTACTGGCAACGCCACATAGCCACTTCTAGATGGGCTAACAAAGAAAATATTTACGACAAATAAAAGAATGACAACCGCCAATACACTTTTCTTTTGCAAACCGGTTGTTTTAATCCATAAAAATAAAGCACATAAAACACCGACAAAGAAAGCCATGCTTTGAGAGGTATGATTAGTCATTATTATTCCTGGTGAAGGCAAGCCCCGCATATAAATATCTAACAACCACAATATAAGGGAAATAAGCGCAGCTATAACCATGACCATTAAATACGAATAGATTAAGCGTTTTTTCCACTCAATCTTATAAAACATGCCCAACAATAAGAAACTAAAAAACAAAGGTCGCCAACTATAAAGCGTGATTAACTTATCCTGAACTGCCGTATCCGCATAAAAAGCACTTATCATTAACCATATGAAAAATACTAAAATCATTTTACCTGCTGGATGACTTGCTGAATATTTTAAACCCTGCCAAAGATGACCAGAAAGAATCCAAGTCACTAACATGGCTATACTAGCTATACTGGCAATAAATGTAGAAATAGGTGCTGCTATGGCAGTCACTATTGCAAAACAATAACTGGCTATTAAAAATTTTTGAGTTACAGCAGAATAGGACATGAGTGATTAACGCCAAAGTTGATAAATATATTTACGCTTTAACTTTTCAAAGTTAAAAAAGAGTTTTTGCTTCCATGTAGGCAATGGGATTTCAATCGTACTATCAAATAAGCCATTTTTACTGCCTTGTTCTACCACTGGATCTTCGAGCCACACTATTTTAATATCCAATAAACGATCAATTTTATCAAACTGATTATCAATAGGTTCGCTAATCTTATGATCTCTAATCCAATCTAACCTTTTTTGTGCCGTTACTTGATTAATAATATACGAATCAGTAAATCGCCCTCGTTTACCTATATATAGATGTTGTCCTTGCTTACGTTGACTTTTTGGAGTAAAAAAATTACCTCCCGAACCTATGTAGATCACCTTACCATCACCAAACTGGTCACTTTCGTTTAATGATTGCTGTAAACCTTCTTTAAAGCTTTTTGCAAAAACGGCATCATCTTCCAAAATTAACACCGAGCCAGCACTATTGTTTTGAATGATTTTTTGATAAGCCTCAATATGCTTCATTGCACAAGATTTCTGAGCGGGTGATAAGTCATTGCCTTCGGCAAAGTATTGCGCTTCTATGTCGTCCGTTAAGTCATCAATATCCCAGTCAAAAATAAATTCTGCTTGAAGTTCTTCTTTAAGCAATTGCGCTTCCATAAATTGACGACGTTCAACATATTTTTTTACATTCAATACGTATATATCATCGAGTACGTAATTAGAGGATGAGTTCATGATTAATTTAAAGCGGCTAGTATTAACGGTTGAATTGTACTGACGGGTATATTATCTAAACATTGACTTCGGCTGCCCCTATGACGGTCACAACCCTCTAAATGGCAGGGAACACAATCGCCACTACCCTGAACTAGGGTGACATTATTAACTGTCTGAGTACCGATTTTATTAAAAGGATTGGTTCGTTGCTGATAACCAAAAGGCCAAGGCGCCCATTTAACGGGGTTTGTTGGTCCAAATAAGGCAATAACAGGCGTCTGTGTTGCCGCCGCTAAATGCGTAATCCCTGTATCAGGGCCTATATAGAGTTTTGCTTTATCGATGATAATCGCCAATTGCGCTAAAGACACTTGCCCCGCCAAATTAATCGTATTATCTGATAACTGTTGCTGAATACTCACCACATAATCCAGTTCTTGTTGAGCCGGCCCCGAAGAAAGCACCACTGTTAAACCTAGACTATGCAGATAATGAGCTATCGCCACCCAGCCTTCTATTGTCCACTGCTTGTAAGTCCATTGCGGATGCGGATGTAAAACCACGAAGCCCGTGTCTTGCGTTAAAAAGGGGAATTTTTCAAATAGACCTTGATTATCCGACTGCTGAGGCGCTACCAGTACAGGTAAAGGCGGTACATCAATTAAATCTAACAACTTTAAATGCTGTAAAACCGTATGTGTTTCTTGATTATCAAACTCAACCCAACGGTGCACAAAAAAACGTTTCCACCATCCTTTTAGTGCTTTCTGAGGCACTGCCGCCACGCGAAAAGACGAGGCTAGCAAGGTATATAAAAAAGGTCTATCTCCCGTTTGAGTCGCCACAGCTAGTTCATACTGCCTAAAGATTTGCCGCACTAACCCTAAAAACTCAGTTCGATTCGGTCGATTCGGTGTGCCGATAATATGACTGATATCTGGATTCCCTTCTAGCATTGCACCCGTGTTTTTATAAACCAAGACATCAATTTGAGCATCTGGATAAGCCTGTCTTAAAGAATGTATTACGGGTGTTGCTAACAAGACATCACCTAGAAATTGCATAGCAATCACTAGGATTTTTGACGGTGCTTTTTTTAAGGGGGGATAACGCTTCATTAAAACTTATTAAACATCGGCCCCGTTTAACCAAAGGTCATGTTTATTACATAAA
>CANGLL010000124.1 GCA_947454605.1 Methylococcaceae bacterium
CTAAATGGCCTAAGCATTAAGAAGTTTGTCTATGGCTAAATTACCTATTTACACAGTAGGAAATTTATATTATAAGTTAATCGCTATCAAGAAATACTAAGTTTAATTTTATGAAATAAAGATCCTGCTGTTAATCAAGCACACCATCTTAAAACCATTATGTTGAGTCTTTAGTGTCTTCTAATTAATGTTTACTTCCGATTAATCGACTTACAGATTTTAACTTGAGTCACCAAGTCAAAACCTATCATATTAATGATCATTGATTGCGAACCATTTTAAAAGCCAAGATTACCGGCCGCATTACAAAAGCCCTTTTGACCAACAACATAAATTAGGTTATGACAATGAAAAAACATAGAAATAATTATCTACGTATAACCACTATGGTCATAGGTAGCGCTTTAGCTACTTCAGCGGTAGCGGCTAAAATTCAAACTGATCCCAAAACCTTTTCAAACCCAATAAATATTCAGATGGCCCCCGTCTTAGATACAGGAAACAGCCCTGATCCAGTCACTCTGTTTGGGAATGTAAATCATGCATATACAATCGCAACATTGGACATAACAATTGGACAATATGTCACATTTTTGAATGCTGTAGCAAAAAATGATGCTCATGGACTCTACAATGAAAAGATGTCAAGTGACCTACTAGTAGCCGGTATTGCAAGGTCTGGAAGGCCCGGTCATTATCAATATAGTGCCATTGGACCGTCAGGCAGTTTTCAAATTTCTTCGGCAACGCCAAATGATCGGCCGATTACCTATGTCAGTTGGTTTGATGCGGCTCGCTTTGCAAACTGGATGTCTAATGGTCAGCCTTCTGGTAGTCAAAGTAGAAGAACAACAGAAGATGGTGCTTATAACTTGACTAGTTTGTCAGCAAAAAAAGGATTTGCAATCACAAAGAATGGCATCAACCCCAATACAAATTCGGCACCAAGCTACTTTATCCCCTCTGAGAACGAGTGGTACAAGGCTGCGTACTTTAATCCAACACTGAATAATGGGACAGGCGGCTATACTCTCTATGCAACTCAGAGCAATACTGCTCCAGGAAATATTCCTGGCATTGGAATAAATGATGCCAATTATGCCTATCGAGGCGCCTTCTCTATTACTCAATTACTTAGTATTGACTTCAATCAAAACTATCTCACTGATGTAGGATCTTTTATAAACACTAGAGGACCTTACGGTGCATATGATCAAAATGGTAACGTCTGGGAATGGAATGACATGGATGGTTCAACAACTCCCGTACGCATTATACGTGGAGGAGGTTGGACATCTTTTTACACTTACCTCCAGTCTTCATATCGATTAGGTAACATCGCGCAATCATCAAATAACAATTTAGGATTCCGATTAACTAGTTCAGTCAATCCATCTAACTCTGCTGATTATGAATTGGTGAAGGTTGGGAACCCTAGGAATCACAAAGACCCTACTACAGGATTTGGTAAAGTTGATAAGACATTTTGGATCGGAAAATACGAAGTAACCATCGCACAGTGGTGTAAGTTTCTGAATGCTATTGCTAAAGTAGAAGATAAATACTTTCTTTTTGACAGTCAAATGACTAGCGCCCTCAATAGTGCAGGCATACAAAAGACAGGCGAGCTTGGCAATTATACCTATACTCCCATCGATAACGCGGGAGATAGCTCTAATCGCCCAGTAACTTATGTCAGCTGGTTTGATATTGCACGTTATGCAAACTGGATGGCGAATGGTGAACCAAACGGTATACAATCAGAAATGACAACTGAAAATGGTACCTATCCACTTAATGGCGTAACTTCAGGAACCGCTATTACACGCAATACCATAAATCCAAATACTGGTTTGCCTCCTTCGTTCGCCATACCTACAGAAAATGAATGGTACAAGGCAGCATATTACGAACCGAAGCTCAATAATGGAAATGGTGGTTATTACAAGTATGCAACAACCAGCAATATTGCACCCGGAAATCAGGTGGGTGATATGAAGAATATGGCCAACTACATTGACGATTACTCTCGCACCTTTTTCTATTGCGTCCCTCAATCCAGACTGATTGATCCGGAACAAAACTACCTAGTGGATGCAGGAGCCTTTAGCGGTACTAAGAGCTATTACGGTATTTTAGATTTGGCCGCATCCGTTTATCAATGGAACGATCTAGATGGGAGCAATAGCCTTTTAAGAGGCGTTCGGGGAGGCTTTTGGTTCGCGGGACCTGTTGCAATGCAAAGCCTAAACTTTGCTAACGTGTCCCCTAACCGAGAGGAAAATGATACTGGGATTCGTTTGGCTGGACCTGCATAATAACCAATTTTTATAAAAAAAACATAACCAAACAAAGGTCTCAAAATGAAATCACAAAGAATTCTTAAGTCCAGTTTTTCCAGAAAACTCGTTATAGCTATTTTTACTATAATAACAAGCTCATCCTGTTTTGCTGATCCTGTAAATTTTCTCAGTGCTTTTTGGGGGCTTGATGGAACTATGCTTCAATCACAGGTCTGTCCGACAGGAGCAAATCAGGATGGCATGCCGGTAACTTTTTCGTGGTTGATTGACCCTAGTTCAATTGATCCTTCTGACTTCCAAATAATAAGAAGTGATGGCAGTATAACTACTCCGTACTGTGCAACCCTTATGCCTGCAAACGAATCAAATGAAACACAGACTATCCTGTTGATAGGCGATGTAGGTAATGTAGCAAATGGACAGACCCCTCTCTTCGTAAATGTTAGCGGATCACTTTATGGAAATGAACCTGGATCAACAGAACTAAAAAAACTACCTAAACTTCCTTTAAAACAAGTGACGCCTCTTGATTCTGGGGCTTACATAGTCGATGCATGGTTATTGACCCCTGATATGTTGTTAAATGATGCTAATAAATGTACGATTGGATCGACTTCCATTCGAGTTGTATGGTCTGGAGGTATTACAGCTTATCCAAGTGGTAACGAAGTAGGTGCTGAGGTTACTAATTCCTATAAAGTTAGTTATTTTGTAGATGGCTCTTCACCTATTTCGGAGACGCCTTTGGCACTAGGAGATCTTAATGATGGGGATAATATGCACGACCTTTGTATGCCGGCAATGCCATTAAATGCGAAGCTTTTGTCTATCTCATTAGGGGGGGGATTAGTGCAGGATCCCAATGGTGATCCTAATTTATCGCAACGTTTTCAACTTGAAGGCGTATACAATTTAATGCTTGTAACTAAAAGCAAATCTGGATTGTCAAAAATAACTAAGTCAGTTGGTGAATTTCCTTCGGAAAAATCTTGCAAAGCTGAAGGTGAAAGAATTGCTACTCAATTTATTTGCGTAGGTAAATAATAATTAGGAGATAGAGAAGTCAATTTTAAGAATTGGAATTTTCCGTTTCCACTTTTATTTCAATGAAGGGGAAGGCAGTGTTCATATCACTGCCAACTGTTCCGTATAGCACTAAATACAAATATACAACAGTTTCTCAAACACAACTATATTTTATATCGGCGTCGGTGACCAGATTTAATTGAGACAGGTTTTGTATTTTCAGCATATTGGAACTCCTAAATTTTAGGCCAAATAAAGACCTACATTTTCACGTAAGGACGCTGTGTGGATGATGTGGGTTTTCTATGTTTTCAATACATCATAATTTTGTCCATATATTTAACAACCTGAACAAAAACTTTTATAGTTAATTTAAAAAACTTTGCTTAACGTCCACAACCTAAGTTACTGTTCTTTCGGGGTCCCAAATCGATAGTTTTACTACTAGTATCTTTTGATCTAAGGTTATCCGTTTTTTTATTTGTATGAGCAGGTCCTTTATCAAAAGCAACATCACCAAGATGAACTGCCCATGCGTAAAATTGCATGTACTTAACAGCGTAGGCGTCTTGGAGACCTTCATAGGTATGAAAGTGCCATACATTACCCGGACTGGAGAGGAACTCACTACTTGACCAATAGACATAACTTTGGACATTAACAAATAAATTATAGTTATCATTATGGGTCTCAACAATGGAGCTATTGGGTACTCCTCCCAATATATTATAATAAAGATCACCTAATTCGCTGCTGATTATATTGTAACCGGTCGCTTCTACTGGGGTACTTGGTAGGATCCAACCGGTTACTCCGCCGAGTTTCAAATAGTTAACCCAAGCCTGTGCTCCCCACCAAGACATAGTGCCCGTATCGGTATTAAAGTCAGCTGTGGTCAATGTATAAGTACCGTTATCATAATTACTAGGAGTATCATTAATAACACCACCATTAAAATTAATAATATCGCAAACTAAATTAGAATTTTTTGTTGCCTGTGTTTGAAATAAGTTGGCATCCTGAGCCCAAGTTAAATTAAGGACATCATCGTAAATCATGCCATGACCTCGATCAAATAGTGTTGCTTGTGATGTTGGTATATAGCAACCCCACAACATGATTAAAACTAATAACTTTATTTTCATAGGACTCTCTTCATAATTTTTTAGTATGAACCAAGAGAAATTCCGGATTAACATACTTGCCGATAACGAATCTAATTAACTATTGCTAGTTATAAATTTCAAAATACCTTTGTTATTAATACAAAAAATATATATTAAGATATTGAAACTGTTGAATATGAACGCTAATTGACAATCTCACCCTTAGTAAAAAACGAAGTTAATTGACTCAGCAGGAAAGTCAAAGTATAACAACAATAAAATATGAATTTAAAATTAAGAAACAATATGTTTTTTGATTTCTAAAAAAACACTATCCGTTAAGCGCTCAGAAGACATTAATTGAAAAGTTCATTGAAAATCGGCTCTATTTTAATGCATTAATTATGTATTAAAACCAGATTGACAATATCACCTCTTTAAATAACTAAAATCTAGGGTAGAACAATGATAAAACTTAATTCCTTTTTAAACTCAATATCATTCATATTTATTGTTTTTTTAATTTTTACTCATAAAAGTTCAGCCGACATAAAAACAAATAAATCTCCACCAAACATCATTTTTATTATTATGGATGATGTCGGTGTCGATCAAATGACTTCTTTTGGGTACGGCGGTGGAACCGCTGCACCAATGCCAAACATGAATGAAATTGCCAGTAAAGGCATACGTTTCCGCAATAATTGGTCATCACCTGCTTGCTCTCCCAGTAGAGCCATGTTTTTCGAAGGTCGCTACCCTGCAAGAACAAATGTTTTTAATGCCATTGGTAATTCGGATTTAGCCAACTCTATGGTATCGCCCTATGAAATAACCACGCCAAAACTATTAAAAAAGCGAAACTATCAGAGTGGATTATTTGGTAAATTTCACATTGGCTTGCCAGAAAATAACCCTTATAGTCTTGCAATGGTGTCATCTTTAGGTTGGGATT
The DNA here is from genome assembly GCA_947454605.1 of Methylococcaceae bacterium. GTDB lineage: Bacteria > Pseudomonadota > Gammaproteobacteria > Methylococcales > Methylomonadaceae > Methylobacter_C. The sequence goes on from CANGLL010000124.1 coordinate 5,391, forward strand.
ACTTTTATGGATTTAGTGATGACACGGGGGATCCACAGTCTATTGATATTACTGCAGGGGGTGCAGGGGGTGTTAATGGCAACGGTAAGGTTTATACTTGCGGATTTGTTCCCGGTGAAAACCACATAGGTGGAGCTGATTCAGGTGCTTGTTATTCAGTTGATAACTCATGCAAAAACATGACTACTGTTTCACAATTAAATCCCCCAGGTAGAATATGTAGAGATAATGGAGGTGTTTTTGTCCCTAATCAGTCCTGCACTAGCCCTGTCCCATCAAATATTAATTTTTCTCTATTCAACGGGCATTATGTATCACCCTTGATTATTGATAACAAAGGAATTGTTACCCAAGTACCCTTAACTGATATTCGCGCACGTTCGTATCGTAGTTCTGGTCCAGTTGACGAAGCAATTGACTGGATTAAAAAAACATCTGCTACAAATAAACCGTGGATGGCTACCATTAGCTTCGCAGCGGATCATACCCCGCTCGAACAACCCCCTTATAAATTACTATCTCCCAATTCTCAATCACTTGATACTAATGGATATGACTGTACTAACCCATACACTCAAGCGACTTTAAGTAATCAAATGATTGAGGCAATGGACACTGAAATTGGTAGGCTTTTGATTAAAACGGGTTTAGCGACAAGTAATTCA
>CANGLL010000125.1 GCA_947454605.1 Methylococcaceae bacterium
AAATGAGCCTGGTCCACAACTAAAAGCTAAAGCATCTAATTGTTGGGGTCGTAGACCCGCATGTGCCATTAAAGTTTCAATCATAGGCAAAATTAATTTCGTGTGCTGATTTGGCGTTAACTCAAAACGTTCCGTAATGATACCATCAATTAATAAGGCGGCTGAACAAGCATCCGTTGAAGTTTCAACAGCTAACATCTTCATTCTAATGTTTCCTCTTTAAAAAATGCTTCGACATCTGCAATGTCACGGGTACGACTCATGGCTGGAACACTGTCTAAAAATAGTTGTCCATAAGACCGTTTTAGTAAACGCGGATCACAAACCATCAAAACGCCTCTGTCCGTAACATCCCTTATTAAGCGCCCCACTCCTTGTCTTAAAGCTATTACAGCACTAGGCAATTGATATTCAAAAAATGGATTTCTACCTTGTTGTTTCATCGCTTCCATGCGGGCTTTTAAGACAGGATGACCTGGGGAGGTAAATGGCAATTTATCTATAATTACACAAGATAAGGCTTCACCTCTTACATCAACCCCTTCCCAAAAACTTGATGTACCTAATAAAACGGCGTTACCCAGCTCTTTAAATTGATCGAGTAATTGGCCTTTGGGTCGACTGCCTTGAACTAATAAAGGATACTTTAATTTTTTAGCTAAAATTTCAGCGGCTTCATTTAAAGCGCGATGACTGGTAAATAGAAAAAATGCTCTTCCCTTACTGGCTTTTAAAACAGGGATGGCGAATTCCATGAGTTGTGGAATGCAATCAGGATCATTAGGCTGCGGTAAACCTTTAGGGTGGTAAAACAGAGATTGCGTTGCATAATCAAAGGGACTGCCCCAACTCACGCTTTCTGCTTTGCCTAGACCTAAATTATTGGCAAAATGATCGAAACGATTGGCAATACTTAAAGTAGCAGATGTAAATATCCAGGCCGCTTGATGCTGATGCATAAACTTTCGAAATTCCGCAGCTATATCCATCGGAGTCAGGCTTAAGGTCACTGTTTTACGGTGTGTCTCATACCAACGTATCCAATTACCTGCTTTATCATCTAAAATTAAATTTAGACTTTCTAACAAATCTTCTGAGCGCTTGTAACAAGATTCAAGTGGCTTAGTTTTAACAGATGCCACTAAGAGTTGTTCAGACAAACGTTTCATCTGTTCTTTTACTGCCACTAAACCCGCACTAATTTTAGGATTAATTTCTATATCTTGCCAATCACCCCGTTTAAGCTCTACACCAAAGGCTAACCTCAAATCTTTAAGTTCGTGCTCTAAATCTTCACAGGCGGTACGTAAAGCAGGAATATCAGTAGCATCTTTAAAATACTCCATCAGCGTATCTTGAGCTAAATCATTTAGTTGTTTTGAGCTGATATCAGTACCTAGAAAGTTTGATGCTGTTTCGGCTAATTGATGCGCTTCATCTATAATAACTACTTCTGCTCTCGGTAGTAATTCACCAAAACCATTATCTCTAATAGACCAATCCGCACACAATAAATGGTGATTAACGACTATTACATCGGCCTCTTGGGCTTTTTGTCGAGCTTTTACTAGATAACAGTCCGCATAATCTGGGCAATCTTGTCCTAAGCAATTATCTTGTGTAGAAGTCGCTTGATACCAAATAGGGTCACCTTCTGTAATGCCAGACATTTCAGAAATATCACCAAAGCGTGTATCTTTGGACCAAGCATTAATCTTAGCCAAAGAAACAGCTTCTTCTTTTGTAAAGCCAATGGTTGAAGTTAAGGCATTTTTTAAACGGTAGGTACATAAATAATTAGCCCGACCTTTTAATAAAGCGGCTTTAAAGGGTAGTGTTATCGCTTTACGAATAACAGGCAAGTCTTTATTAAATAATTGGTCTTGTAGATTTTTAGTTCCCGTAGAAATAATCGCTTTTTTACCTGAATAAATAGCAGGTACTAAATAGGCGAAAGTTTTACCTGTTCCTGTCCCTGCTTCGGCGATTAAATGCTGTTTGTTAGTGATAGCTTTGCTGATAGCCTCAGCCATTTCTACCTGAGCATCTCTCGCTTGATAACCAGAGATAACCGTTGATAAGGCGCCGTCATTACTAAAAAACTGTTGGGTGTCTGTCATTTAGTAATGCCGGATAATATGAATAAAATTATATGCGCTGTGTAGATATCACAGTTGAGGTTTAATAGATAATATTTTGGGCTTTTAATTGAGTATAGATAACGTCTAGTGTTTGGGTATCAGTATCAAATATGACATCTGCAAATTCTGCAGGACTGTTTAAAGTGAGTACTAATAAGCCAGCATTTTTTACAGTTGTGATCAAATTAAGCTCAGATGTTTCTAATACAGTCACTACATGACCATTATCAAATAACTTTCTTTCTAAGAGATAGGCCACTGCTTGACTACTTGCTCCAGTCAATGAAATTGCAGTAGGTACTTGACCGAATCGAGCCGATCTCTCTTCTGCACTAACAGCTTGTTGGTTAATATCATTACTCGCACCCGTAATCATACCGGCGCCCACAGTACCATTCGTTAGACGATCGATAATGATAAATGCGCCAGTACCTTTATTTTGTTTGTAGGCATCAAATACGACAGGGGCATTGACAGCAACAGTACAAGAACCAATTTCATTTAATTGTAAGGCAGCCGCATCATGGTGCTCTAAGGTGTTTACATCAATTCTATGATGAATTAAAGACACCGAACCTGAAACACTACGTGTACCTAACTTTATAATGTATTGACGGCCCGGCACTAAAGCTTGTTCAGTCATCCACACAATGTTGGCTGTAAACTTATCCGCAACAATAGACGTTTGCGCTTGATTACCGACCAACATATCACCACGACTGACGTCGATCTCATCTTCTAATGTTAAGGTAACGGCCATCGGTGGATAGGCTTCTGCTATGTCACCGTCATAGGTAACAATCGCTTTAATCTTGCTACTTTTACCTGAAGGTAATGCAGTAACTAAATCCCCTTTTTTGAAGATACCTGAAGCCACTGTGCCACAGAATCCACGAAAATCTAAATTAGGACGGTTAACATATTGCACAGGAAAACGTGCATCTATTAAGTTGTGATCATTTGAAATTTCAACGGTATTCAAGGCTTCCATTAAAGGTTGGCCTGTGTACCATGGCATATTCTCACTAGGATTAACAACATTATCACCATCCAAGGCCGACATAGGAATAAACGTAATATCGTTTAAATCTAATGTATCTGTAAAACTTAAATAATCTTGTTTAATTTTATTGAAAGTCTCTTCGCTATAACTCATCAAATCCATTTTATTGATAGCCACAATGATATGCTGAATACCTAATAAAGAGGCGATAAAGCTATGACGTTTAGTTTGAGTTTGCACACCATAACGCGCATCAATCAAAATAATCGCTAGATCACAAGTAGAAGCACCGGTTGCCATGTTACGCGTATATTGTTCATGACCTGGGGTGTCCGCAATAATGAATTTACGTGTGGAAGTTGAAAAGTATCTATAGGCCACATCGATAGTAATGCCTTGCTCACGTTCGGCTTGCAAACCATCCACTAATAACGCTAAATCGATTTTACCGGCGCCAGTAGTACCCGATTTAACGCTGTCTGCTTGTACAGCCGCTAATTGATCTTCATAAATCATTTTTGAATCGTGCAACAATCGGCCAATTAAAGTGCTTTTGCCATCATCTACGTTGCCACAAGTTAAAAAACGTAACAGTTCTTTGTTTTCGTGCTGTGCTAAATAAGCATTAATATCGGTACTAATTAAATCTGATTGGTGTGACATGGTGTTCTCTGAATTCCAGTATTGATGACAGTGATCGGGTTATTAGAAATAACCTTCGCGCTTTTTCTGTTCCATAGAGCCTGACTGATCATGATCTATCAAGCGACCTTGGCGTTCAGAGGTCGTAGTTAATAACATTTCTTGAATGATTTCAGGTAATGTTGTCGCTTCAGATTCAACTGCACCAGTTAAGGGGTAACAACCCAACGTACGGAATCGCACTTTCTTCATCTCTATTTTTTCATCCGGACCAATTGGCATTCGGTCATCATCAACCATTATTAACATGCCATCACGATTAACAACAGGACGCTCTTTAGCAAAATATAGCGGCACAATAGGAATGTTTTCTAAATGGATGTATTGCCAGATATCAAGTTCGGTCCAATTAGATAAGGGGAACACACGAATACTTTCGCCTTTATCAATTTTACCGTTATAGATATTCCAGAGTTCTGGACGTTGATTTTTGGGATCCCAACGATGATTTTTATCGCGGAAAGAATAAACGCGTTCTTTAGCTCTTGATTTTTCTTCATCACGACGCGCTCCACCAAAAGCCGCATCAAATTGGTATTTATCTAAGGCCTGTTTAAGACCGTCAGTTTTCATGACATCAGTGTGTTTTTTACTGCCATGTGTAAAAGGACCAATACCTTGATCAACGCCGTCTTGATTGATATGCACCAAGAGTTCTAAACCTAACTTTTCAACCATTTGATCACGGAACTGGATCATTTCCTTAAATTTCCATGTAGTATCCACATGCATCATAGGAAAAGGCGGTTTACCAGGATAAAAAGCTTTCATCGTTAGATGCAACATGACAGCAGAATCCTTTCCAACTGAGTACAACATCACAGGGCGTTCAAATTCAGCGGCGACTTCTCGGATAATATGAATACTTTCTGCTTCTAGCTCTTTAAGATGGGTAAGTTTATGATCAGTCATTAAGGGTCCGTCAGGGGTAATAGGCACGATAGTTTATTGATAAAATCAATATTAATGACACATTTTAATTTGAACAGCTTGTTAATGCCAGCCATCAACCCATTAAATGTAGGAAATTTATTATTTTATGTTTGAATTTAACTGACTAATTCGACTATTTAATCGATTTTGAACCATCTTAAGCGATTAGCATTACTAACTACCGTAAGCGATGACATGGCCATAGCTGCACCAGCAATCATTGGGTTTAATAAAATGCCAAACAGCGGATATAACAAACCAGCCGCGACAGGAATACTGATCGTGTTATAGAAAAATGCTCCCAGCAAGTTTTGTTTGATATTAGTTACTGTAAATTTAGATAACTGAATAGCCTCAGAAACCTTTATTAAAGAACCTTGTAAGATGACAATATCAGCACTTTCGATCGCCACATCCGTACCTGTTCCAATAGCTAAACCAACATCAGCCTGAGCTAATGCAGGTGCGTCATTGATACCATCTCCGACCATACCCACAATTTCACCGTTAACCTGAAATTCTCTAACAATATTAGCTTTATCCTGTGGCAAAATTTGAGCCCTAATTTCTGTAATTCCAGCTTGTTGAGCAATGGCATTAGCTGTAATTGTATTATCTCCAGTCACCATAACCACGCGGATACCTAGCTCATTAAATCGTTGTACAGCTTTTGCAGAATCCTCTTTAATCGGATCAGCGACTGAAATAATACCGACTATAGTATTGTCAACAGCTAATAAGATGGGGGTTTGTCCTTGTGCCGCTAGCTTGTCAATTAACTCAGTAGTCCCAAGCGTATTAATATTTTTAAGATCCATTAATGCTTTATTACCCAAAGCAATGACTTGATTATTTATAACCGCGGTAACACCAAAACCCGAAACTGCTTCAAAGTGTGCAACTTTTTCCAACGCTAGATGATTTTTGTTCGCCTCCGATAAAATTGCAGTTGCTAAAGGATGCTCAGACCCCGCTTCAATACTTGCTGCTAACTGTATGATGTTTAATGTGCTATAGTTTTTATTGAGCACATCAATATTGGACACAACTGGCTTACCTTGAGTCACAGTTCCCGTCTTATCGAGTAGTAAACAAGTAATTTTGCCCGCTGTTTGTAAGGCATCACCTTTACGAATGAGTATCCCTATTTGGGCCGCTCTTCCCACTGCAACCATAACAGAAATTGGCGTTGCTAAACCTAAAGCACAC
>CANGLL010000126.1 GCA_947454605.1 Methylococcaceae bacterium
CGGCCTTTAAAGAGATAAATCAAAAATACGCAAAACAGCATAGCGCCTACATAATCGCCTTGCTCGGGGATACCACTCACACCCCATAATGACCATAAGCCACAAACAACTAAAACAAATACCGTAATCTCTCTGGCGTATCGTAAAAATAAGCCAGAGCGCGCTAAAGCCACTGCCGTTAAATAAACCATGCCATGCCCGGGTGGCACATACGCCGGCACATTACCAAAACGATAGGTATAACCGCCCATAAAAGGTGAAGCGAAATGTTCGCCGATAGTGGCAAACATAACGGCGATAACCACTTGCATCCGCACTTCTCTATTTTCGCCTAATAATAAACCGATCAGAAATACCCAACCACTTACACCTAAGGCATTTTGTTTTTCAATACTGGCATTGGCATCAGAGATTAAACACACTGCCACGCAAAAGAAGGTAAAAGCCGCAATAATGTAATCTCGTTTGTTATGGGGATAAGCAATATTAACGAGCGGGAAATGGCGTAACACAATAACCTCTTAAGATTTATAAAATACGAACAGCGGGAATGAAATAGACAAAATCCAGATCCAAATAATGTTTGAAAGGTCTAACAATAAAACTATAAAAATGCCCAAACCACCACCGCATAACGGCTTAATTTACCCAGCAGAATAATTAAACACGCAGGTATTAAAGGCAGTTTTAACCAACCACCGGCAAAACAGAACGCGTCACCCACTACAGGTAACCACGAAAAAAATAATATCCACAGGCCTTTTTCTTTAACTGTGTGCAGCGCTTTTTGTTTCTTTTCGGGTAATAAGCTCGCTATAGGATATTTCTTTGCCGCCAAACTACCTAACCACCAAGTCGTCATCGCGCCTAAGGTATTGCCTATTACCGCTAAGGCCAACAAATAATTGACACTGTAATGACCTTGCGACACCATATAAGCTAAAACAGCCTCGGACCCACCTGGTGCTATGGTTGATGAGATGAAAGCACTTAAAAATAAGCCCCATTCACCGGTAAACATTTCCGTCATTATTTTATCTCAAAAAAAAACCTGTACTCATAGAGCACAGGTTTCTTTACTTAGTAAGCTATCTTATTTCTCTGGTAATACTTTGTCTTTATTTAGACCCACTAACTTCAATAATGCCGAAACTTGCTTAGCTATCAATTCAATAATCGCTCTAATATCAGCAAAAATATGGGTAATAGCTTCTGAAACACTGAGACCTTGATATCTTCGCGCCAAGTAGGGTGCAGCGAATAAACCAATAGCCAGACCAATCACGGTAACACCTGATATTAAAGAATCTTCTTTAACAGGCGCTGGTGCAGCCACTTTAGCGGTAGCGACTGGAGCAACCACCACTGGCTCAGGCAATAATGCATCCGCATGCGCCTTTGCATTTAATTGCTCCAAAGTCACTTTATAATCATCAGCTACTACAAGTGCAGTAACTCCTGGGATACTGGGTAAATCACCATCCCCTTTTCCGACTTTTAACTGGGCTTTCATGCCTTTTTCCATATGCTGCGCAATATCGCAATGCACTAAATAGGTTTTATCGCCGGGCGGTAATATTAATGTGCCTGAAATTTTTGAAGGGCCTGACGCCTCTATATGAAACATCCCTTTTGGATAGAGATATTTTGGTAAACCGTGCATCATCCATTGATGTCGAATATTGTCTTCATTGACAAAATGTACTGTTAATTTAGTACAGGGCTTAAAATTGAATTCTTGAGTATCAAACGCAAACATACGACCCGGAAATTTCTCTGCGTATTTATGTCCTGCGTGAACTGTAATTTCTTTCGTTTCTGAAATTTTATCGCAACCACCGGGTAAGGTACTGGTGTTTTGACCCATCACCATACCGCCAGCCATATCCATTAAATGACCATCACCGTGATCCATCAGCATTCCATCATGCTCTTCGTATTCTATTGCACTGACAGGTGCTGAAAATAAGGCAATCAGCGCAGCAACTGATAATAACTTCAACATCTTTACTTCCTCTTTATACAACTCGTTAATCAATGTTACGGAACACTTAATCTTTTAATATTAACTATTAAATGTTCCGTAAGACCTGATTTTTTTATTTATGCTTTAATTTTTGAAATAATAGCGTCAACTTGACGTTTGAAGCCTGCACTTGATAAATACAGTAAATACAAACCAGCAAAAGCAAAGAATGCATATAACAACATACTATTTTTACTAACTGGCTCTCCACCACCGGCTTTAAAGCCCATGTGTACGTCTAATCTTTGTGTTGAAGATCCGGCTTCTTTATCAGCTGGATCGGGTATCAAAGTAATGTGGATTAAATATTGACCTGGCTCAGCAACACCATTGGGTAATTCTAAATTAACCGAACCTTTTTTATGTTTTGCACTAGGTAATAAAAATACTTGTTTGCCTTCAGGTTCTTTTGTTACTTCAAACTCAACCAACATATTTCTGTATTTCATATCTTGGTAATCGAAGACTAACTGAGTCAACGTATTTGTGCCCGGCAACTTACCGCAGAACTCTTCAGCAGGATAAGCGCTAGGTTGGTAAGCTGTGTAATGAATCCAATGTGTAGGCTCTAATTCAAATTTACATTGATCGGTATCTGTTCCTGCTGCTCCACCATGCGCCCAAATTGATGCAGAAAAAAATAGACCTATTAGGCCCAAACAACCCTTTCTTATTAGTTGTGTTTTATTCATGTTACCTTCCCATATTGATACATTATTATTATATGATTGATTTATAAATCAATTTAAGTCCAATTTTGTAATTCTAAGCTATATTTTCTATATACTCACCTATAGCGATGCCAACTCTAGCACACCGCCCCCTCTAAATAAAGAAATTGATAGGATTCTAGGCCTATAAAATACTTTCTTATAAACAAATTGCTAATGACTTGATTGCGCTCTTGCTATCCAACCCTACTTTTCGTAGACTTAAGCTAACTAATTTCAAACGGAGCTCAAAAACACATGTCATCTTTGACTACTTCAAAAGCTTGGAGTGCATTGCAAACCCATTTTCAAGAAACAAAAAATGATCATGTCCGAGATGCCTTCCAAAAAGATCCAGATCGTTTTAAGAAGTTCTCCGTTAGTTTCAATGAAATATTATTCGATTATTCAAAAAACAGAATATCTGAAGACACTTTATCTTTATTATTTGAACTTGCAAATTTTGCGGGACTAAAAGATAAAACAAATGCCATGTTTGCCGGTGAAAAAATCAACACTACTGAACATCGCGCTGTTCTCCACACCGCTCTTCGTAACAAAAGCAACAAACCTATCTATGTAGATGGCAAAGATGTGATGCCAGACATAAAAGCCGTATTAGAAAAAATGCGTATCTTTTGTGCCGCTGTTCGTTCGGGCGAGTGGAAAGGTTACACTGGCAAAGCCATTACGGATGTTGTTAATATTGGAATTGGTGGCTCTGGCTTAGGCCCCAAAATGGTTTCTATGGCGCTAACACCCTATAGCTCAAGTGGCTTAAAAGTTCATTACGTATCTAATATAGACCAAACCAACATCGTTGAAGTTTTAAAACAAGTATCCCCGGAAACCACATTATTTATCATCGCCTCTAAAGTATTTAATACGCAAGAGACCATGATGAATGCTAGATCTGCTAGACGCTGGTTTTTAGAGTCTGCTCAAGATGAGCAAGCGGTCGCTAAACACTTTGTAGCTATCTCTACACATTCAGAAAATGTCGCTGCGTTTGGTATCGATACCGATAATATGTTTGAGTTTTGGGATTGGGTCGGTGGCCGTTATTCTTTGTGGTCTGCCGTGGGATTATCTATTGCCCTTTACATAGGCATGGATAATTTTGAAGAATTGTTACAAGGTGCTTATGAAGCAGACATGCACTTTTATGAAACACCCTTCGAAAAGAATATACCTGTAATCATGGGCTTGCTCGGCATTTGGTATAACAATTTTTATAATGTAGCCTCACATGCGCTACTACCCTATGACCAATCGATGCGTTATTTTGCTGATTACTTTCAACAAGGTGATATGGAAAGTAATGGGAAGAGCATCAACCTTGAGGGTGAAAAAGTTGATTACAACACAGGACCTATCATTTGGGGACAACCAGGCACTAACGGGCAACACGCTTTCTTTCAGTTGATTCATCAAGGTACTAAGCTTATCCCTTGTGATTTTTTAGCGGCGGCTAATAGCCATTACCATCTACCTGAACATCATGACATTTTAATATCAAACTTCTTAGCACAACCTGAAGCATTGATGAATGGCCTTACCGCTGAGGAAGTTAAACAGAAATTAACACCTAAAGAACAAGAGGATACCTTGTTAGTCGCTTCAAAAGTATTTGAAGGCAATAAACCTTCTAACTCATTTCTATTTAAGAAAATGACGCCTAAAACCTTAGGGTCTTTACTCGCTTTTTATGAACATAAGATCTTTGTTCAAGGTGCAATCTGGAACATCAATTCCTTCGATCAAATGGGCGTGGAATTAGGTAAAGTACTCGCCGGCGTGATCTTACCTGAACTTAAAAATGACGAAGTCATCACCAGTCACGACTGCTCAACCAATGCGTTGATTAATCGTTACAAAGCTTTACGAGAATCTTAATAAGAGGTTTTTAAGGATTGGCTTTAGGATGACTAAAGCCAATCTTTGAAGCATTTATCGTCTGGCTCGGAAGAAATCTTTTAATAGCACTGAACAATCGGCTTCTAAAACCCCGCCTGTCCAATCAATATGATGATTTAAGAAACTAGCGTCGCTTAAACTTAAAGCATTACAAACAGCACCTCTTTTAGGATCGTAGGCGCCGAACACTAAACGCTTTACCCTGGCATGAGACAAAGCACCCATACACATCACACAAGGCTCTAAAGTCACGTAGAGCGTCGTATCGGATAATCTATAATTTTCTACGACAATACCCGCTGCTCTTAGCGCTACGACTTCAGCATGAGCCGTTGGGTCATGAGACACTATGGAATTATTCCAACCCTCGGCAATACAGCGATTATCTTTAACAACAACTGCCCCAACAGGGACTTCACCTAACTGCTCAGCACGTTGCGCTAAGCGTAAGGCATATCGCATCCATGCCTCGTCGTCAGCAACACTCACTCCCATCGAATATTCGTCATACAGAGGAGATTACTTTTTATCAATCTCATCAAAAGCCGGTTGAGTCCAATTCATTTTTGCAGTTGTTGCTTTAGCGTAGCGATAGAATGTGCCTTCGAAATTACCTAAAGCCAAAACGAAACCCGCCCAACCGTCCAAAAAACCCAACTTGATGACGTAAATACGAAAGAAAGCCCACAACCCATGTATCAAAGCAGTAGACATACTAATTGGCTTACCTTTTCTTTCTAACTTACGAGCACCTAAAGTAGAGTAACGTTGCGTCTTGTGGAGTAATTGTTCTAAGTTTTGAAAAGGCACTTGAATGATAGCCGATTTAAAATAACCGATCTTACCTTCCACCTTATATGACTCGTGTACCTCATCATTTTCGTCAAATGCCATAGCATTTTTACGAAATAACTGCGGCTGACGATAATCAGGATACCATCCACAATGCTTAATCCAACGGCCCATGAACCAATTTCTACGCGGAACGTAATAAGCATCTGCTTCTGGATTAGCAAGAACCTTAAGAATCTCTTCTTTTGCAACATTAGTACAACGTTCATCTGCATCTAGACTAAATATCCAATCATGCTGACAAGCCGCGATAGCATCATTTCGTAATTTACCAAACGTTGTGAAGGGCAACTGCTTAACAGTGGCTCCCATCTCAGTTGCTATCTTAACAGTATCATCAGTACTATTTGAGTCTAAGACCAATACCTCATCAGCCCAAGATACGCTTTGCAAAGCCGCAGCAATTTTGTCAGCTTCATTATAGGCAATGATATAAGCCGTTAGCTTAGATGATTGATTTATCACATCTGCAGAAGAAA
>CANGLL010000127.1 GCA_947454605.1 Methylococcaceae bacterium
ATACATACATCCTGATAAAGAGGAAACTATAACTATAATCAATATAATACGGAAAAAAGACTTAAAGCGTATAGTATTCATGAGCTGCCTTTGAAATATAAGTTTTATTGATGTAAGCAATAAAAAAAAAATCGATTATAAAATTTACAGCAGATGAGCCTGTCTGTAGAAGTTATATTTTTATATCGATAATTATTATTTTTTAAGCATTAGTATACTACTAATGAATTGAGATTTTTGTCCGTAGTTGGGTTGTTAAATGAAGGTGTGTTTAGATTACAAATAAAAAAGGCACTTTAATTTAGCTACTAAAGCGCTTTTGTAAAATATTAGAGGGTGATGTGCTTAATCTCTGCTTGATTCCAAATAGTGTCGATGAAATCGGCATCCATGACTGGCATGCCATCTTTAATCCACTGTACTAATATTTTAGCGATATTGGGATAGCTGATACGAATGGCTTGGTCTGCTTCTAAAAATTGTTCAATTACAGCAACTTCAAGATTATCCATGGTGAGTCCGTAGCCTAATTCTTTTAATGCCGACGCATTAGAGATTTGTTCCATTTGAGCATGTAGCGGTTTAGCTAAAATTTTCTTACCGAGTTGTAAGGATTCGCTTGCTAGTTCAAACCCCGCATTACTGATAATACCTGCGCAGTCATATAAGTCTTTTTGAAACTGATCCCGAGATAAAGGATTACAAATAATATGTGAGTAAGGTGAAGGCGATACTTCGGGTGAATATAAGAAAAAATCATATTCCTTATAAGGCGCTAAAAGCTCAATGACTGTTCTTTGATCTTCAAAAGGCAAATAAACAATAATTTTATTTTTGATAATGTTTTCTGGAACGTCAGGTGTTTCAATAATAGGTGGCAAAATAGGTTGGCCAAAATGATGCCAATGTAAACCTACTCCCGTATTAGCTGGTGCAAAATACTTCATCACTTGGTTTGCAACAGGATCAGAACCTTTTCTAGGAATTTTGTGATTAAACGCATATTGATGACCTATACCTAAAACGTGTTTTTTTTGTTGTCTTGCCGCCCATGCTGTTACAGGTTCAAAATCACTAATTACTTGGTCATAACCACTTAAATCGAGTGTTTTAATATCCCGTAATAAAGTACGTGGTTTGGCATCTAAAGCAGTTTTTAAATAACTCACTTCACCTTTATTGGTATTAAAAGTAAGGCCAGAGCGAATTTGATAGTCATTAAATATTTCCATATCAAAGTATTTATCGGCAGGTCTGCCCGTGAATTGAAACTTAACCTCAATACCCGCTTCATAGAGTTCTTGCGCCATCACTCTTGCGCGCGTGATATGACCGTTACCCGTGCCTTGTACACCGTAAAAAATTTTCATATTTGACCTATATATCCTAAACAAAAAATGGCAGTACTCATTCCTAAAATAGAACCGACTAAGGTATCCGTAGGAAAGTGCACGCCTAGCACAATACGAGAACAACCCACTAAAGTTGCCCATATATAAAAGGGAATAATTAACATAGGAAAATAATGACTGAGTAGTGTTGCCATCATAAAGGCGGCAGAAGTGTGTCCAGAGGGGAAGCTAAATTTATCTGATGGTTTAATAATACTGCGGAAGTTTTGGAGTGCAGCTTCAGGACGATTACGTTTTAAGCCATTTTTTAGGATGAAATAAATAGGTCTTTCTATTAAGAAGGCGAGTAAAACAACATGTAAAAAAGGGCTTTCAACCCCTTCATGTAAAAGTAAGGCTCCAGCAATTAATATATAGAGGGCACCATCACCTGTTTTTGAAAGATAGCGGCTTGTTAGTGTCAAGGCGCTATGAATGCGAGTATTAATTAACCAAGTAAACATAAATACATCGTATTTATGGATAGAATAGAGTAGTTTCACAGCACATCCTCGTAACTTAAAGAATCAAAGTGTGCTTTCGATTACCCAATGATCACACGCTTTTTTACATTTTCATGACAAAGATTAAAGCTCTTCTATGACAGCTTGGTTAAGGTTTCTTTAAGATTGTGTTACATGTGTGTTTAAAAGCTAAGTGACATAAATCATCCTTTTTGGCTTGAATATTAAAGCTATGTTTTCGTATGTTAAAATATGCCGTGATTAGATTTTGGTGTTGAATGATTAGTAAAAAGAAGATTTTTAATAGGCTGCCTATTGTGCTTTTAATTTTATTAATGGCATTCAGTGGTTTTATAATTTATGCCGCGCCTTTTAAAGAATTGCTTAATCAAAGTCATCATATTAAAAATGGCTTAGCTGAAACAGGAAATGCGGCATCTATTATCTTTTTATTGGGTGCGGCATTTTTAACAGGTATCGGTGTTCCACGTTTGATACTGTGTAGTTTGGCAGGCGCTGTTTTTGACTTTAAATTAGGCATTTTATTAAGTCATTTAGCTACCATAATGGGAGCTTATTTATCTTTCGTTGTCGCGCGTTGGCTAGGCCGTGCGTCTATTCAGAAAAGATTTCCAAAAATTATTTCGCTTACTCAATATTCTCAGATCTCCGGTTGGTATTCTGTGTTCTTGATGCGGCAATTGCCTATTAGTGGTTTATATAACAGTATTTTATTGGGGCTTAGTACGGTTAATCATCTAAACTTTTTGATAGGTACTTTTATTGGATTTTTACCGTTGGGTGTTACGGCAACATTAGTGGGGGCGGGTGTTATACAAGCAGATTTAGCCACTATTGCAAGATACCTTGCAATAGCCGCCTTTACTTTCTATTTATTGCCTTTGTTCTTAAAATATATGCTGGCTCAGTGGCGCATTAAAAATCCCTAAGTTAGCACTTGCGTTATACAGCTAAACTTTTGCTCGCTACTTCATAAACATCTTTAGACACGTTTTCTGTAGCAATAATACGTTCTAATTGTGCCTTCATTAAAGTTTGTCTGTTGGTGTCATAGCGTCGCCATACCGTTAACGCATTTAGCATACGCGAAGCCACTTGCGGGTTTAAGGTATTTAAAGTAATGATTTGATCTCCTAAGAACTCGTAACCTTGACCATTCGCCGCATGAAAATGTAAAGGATTAGCTTGGCTAAATGCGCCAATTAAAGATCGGACTCGGTTCGGGTTTCTTAGATCAAACGCAGGATGTTTTAATAAAGCTTGTACGATAGTAAAAGTATCGGCGTTTGGACTAGATGCTTGTAAAGAAAACCATTTATCAATTACTAGTGCTTCATCTTGCCATTGCTCATAAAAATGCGCTAAACAGGTATTTTTAGTAGGATGATCATGATGGACAATGACGGATAAAGCTGCCATTTGATCCGTCATGTTTTTAGTGGTGTTAAACTGTTTCTCTGCCCATTCGTAAATGTTTGCTTCTTCTAATCGACCTAAATAAGCGAGACACACATTTTTAATGCGTCTACGACCAATGGCTCCCGCATCAAATTGACCTGATTCTTCACGATGATTCTCTAAATAAAGAGTTTTAAATGGGGTGACAAGGTGTTCTGCTAAGGCTTTTAACACAAACTCTCGGGCGGTATGTATTGCATCAACATCAACGACTGCCATTTGTTCGCCGAGGTATGTTTCGGAGGGCAGTGTGAGCAGTAATGAGAAATAAGATAAATCGTCCCAATTTTGATCAAGTAATTGTTTAAATGCTTTAATAATAATGGGGTTGATTTGTAAGGCCCGACCTTCTTGCACATCAACAATAAGATCAGTAATAATCTGACCAGCGAGTTGTTGACCGGCTTCCCAACGATTAAAAGTATCGGTATCGTAGCTTAATAAAAAGGCTAATTCTTCAAGACTACGCTCCATAATTAATTTAACAGGCGCAGAAAAGCCTCTTAGTAAAGAAACTACGGGTTGTGTATTTAGGTTTTCAAACACAAAAGATTGCTCTGCTTCAGTTAATTGCAAGATCACTTGCTCACTGACGGTGTCACATCCTGATAGCTTACAATTAATTTTGTTGCCATGATTGTCGATTAAGCCAACAGCAATAGGAATGTGTAAAGGGGCTTTATGATCTTGGCCAGGTGTAGGTGGACAGTATTGTTTAATGTTTAAAGAGAGTGTTTGACTGTTAAGGTCATAGGCTTGATGTACGGTAATGACAGGTGTACCTGCTTGTTCATACCATCGACGAAACTGCCTTAGATCAATATCATTGGCTGACTCCATCGCATTAACAAAGTCATTACAAGTGACCGCTTGGCCATCATGGCGAGCAAAGTATAAGTCGCAGCCTTTTCGAAAACCTTCTGCTCCTAATAGGGTATGGATCATACGCACTACTTCTGCACCTTTCTCGTATACGGTTAAGGTATAGAAGTTATTAATTTCTATATAGGTATCAGGGCGAATCGGGTGGGCCATGGGGCCGGCATCTTCAGCAAATTGACGGGTTCTTAAGTTAATGACATCTTCGATGCGCTTAACGGCTTTAGACGTACGGTCACCAGTAAATTCTTGATCACGAAATACGGTAAAGCCTTCTTTTAAACTGAGTTGAAACCAGTCTCGACAGGTCACACGGTTTCCAGTCCAGTTATGAAAGTACTCATGACCAATTACACCTTCAATATGCTCATAATCAAAGTCGGTTGCCGTATCAGGTCGGGCTAAGACGAATTTAGTATTAAAAACATTGAGGCCTTTGTTTTCCATAGCTCCCATATTAAAGTGGCCTACCGCCACAATCATGTATAAGTCCAAGTCATACTCTAAGCCATAGACTTCTTCATCCCATTGCATCGCATTTTTAAGTGATTGCATGGCATGGTCGCATTTGTCTAAATCATGTTTTTCGACAAAGATTTGTAAACTAATCGTGCGACCTGATTGCGTCACAAAATGATCTTCAATACATTCAAGTTCACCAGCGACTAAGGCAAATAAATAACAGGGTTTATTAAAAGGGTCTTCCCATGTCACCCAATGTTGATTGTTTGGTAAATTTCCTTGAGCGATTTTATTACCATTTGATAAGAGTACCGGATAACGTGTTTTATCTGCCGTTAAAGTGGTAGTGAACTTTGTCATCACATCCGGCCTATCCAAAAAGTAAGTAATCTTTCTGAAACCTTCTGCTTCGCATTGTGTGCATAACATGCCGTTAGACAGGTATAAGCCCTCTAAAGCGGTATTCGCTTTAGGATTGATGGTATTTTCGATCGTTAAAACAAATTCACGTTGGTGTGGCACTGTGTGAATGGTTAGAGATTCAGTGGTTAGTAGGTAGTCTTGCTCATTTAGTTCGGTGTCATCATTAAGAATAATGCGCACTAAGTTTAGATTCTCACCTAATAATACCAGTGGTGCATCACCTGTTTGACTATCTGGATTTTTATATAAGACCAATTTTGAGACAACTTGCGTATGATCTTCGTCTAAATAAAAGTTTAAATCAACATGTTTAATTAAATAATCAGGAACCGTGTAATCTTTTAAATATATAGTTTGTGGATTAGCGTCGCGCATGGTTATACCTATTGTGATGTTGTTTTTGTGCGGCATAAATAGCGAGTAATGCCCACGCTACGATAAAGCTAATACCCCCTATGGGGGTTAGCATGCCCAGTTCTTTAATGTTTAAAAGCACTAATAAATAAAGACTACCCGAAAACAGTAAAATGCCAAAAAACATGAGCCAACCAGCCCAAGCAATGAGTTTGGATTCTTGATCTTGTTGATGGACAAAGCTAATGCCGATTAACCCTAAGGCATGCCACATTTGATAGTTAACAGCGGTTTGATAAGTCACCATAAGCTCTGGGCTTAAAATATCCTTTAGGCCATGTGCACCAAAGGCCCCCAGCGCAACGGCTAACAGGGCGCTCATGGCCCCAAGAAATAAAAATATAGATCTCATCTTATTTTTCTAAGAGTCTAGGCATTAATTGCACAAGGTTACAAGGTTTAGTTCTATGATCCA
>CANGLL010000128.1 GCA_947454605.1 Methylococcaceae bacterium
ATAATGTCGCCTGTAAAACCCACCACGGCTTGAATGGTTTCGGCTAGTTCTTTAATGGTGACATCCACACCGGTCCCCACATTAAGATGCGATAGCATGGGTGCGGTGTGGCTTTGATAGTGTGCTGTACTTAAACCTAACACATGGATACTAGCCGCCGCCATATCATCCACGTGTAAAAACTCACGCATCGCAGTACCAGAACCCCAAAGGGTTACGGTAGTTGAGTGATTAACTTTAGCATCATGAAACTTTCTTATCATGGCAGGAATCACATGACTGTTTTCTAAATGAAAGTTATCGTTATGGCCGTATAGATTAGTCGGCATCACAGAGCGATAGTCGGTGCCGTATTGACGGTTATAAGATTCACAGAGTTTAATGCCGGCAATTTTTGCAATCGCATAAGGTTCATTGGTGGCTTCTAATACACCCGTCAACAAGGCATCTTCTTGCATGGGTTGTGGAACGCTTTTAGGATAAATACACGAACTCCCTAAAAAGAGTAAGTTTTGACAACCCGCGGCCCACGCTTGATGGATAACATTGGCTTCTAGCATTAAGTTTTGATAGATAAACTCAGCAGGGTAGGTGTTATTAGCATGAATGCCACCTACTTTAGCGGCGGCCAGCACCACATAGTCTGGCTTTTCTTGTTGCATAAAGGCTTTTACAGCCTGTTGATCCAATAAATCCAGTTCTGCATGCGTGCGCGTAATAATATGAGTGTGTCCAGCGGCTGTTAATTGCTTAACGATGGCTGAGCCCACCATGCCTCGATGGCCAGCAACATAGATTTTAGCGTTTTGCTTAATCATGGACTATTCTCTGCTCACTGGAATGTCATACCCTTCACTTTTTAAAATAGCGTGTTTTTTGGCTTCGTCGTGATCGTACGCTACCATTTCTTTGATCATTTCTTGTAAGGTGATTTGCGGTACCCAGCCTAGTTTTTCTTTGGCTTTAGTCGGGTCACCTAATAAAGTGTCTACTTCGGCCGGTCTAAAGTAACGGGGATCAATAGCAACAATAATTTGATCTAACTTCAATCCAGGGGCTTTATCGCCAATAATGGCAGATACAGTGCCTTTTTCATCCACACCGGTGCCTTCCCAACGGATGCTAATACCGAGTTCTTGTGCCGACATTTCGATAAATTGTCTAACGGAATATTGCACGCCGGTGGCAATGACAAAATCTTCGGGTTGGTCTTGTTGCAACATCATCCATTGCATGCGTACAAAGTCTTTCGCATGGCCCCAGTCTCTTAACGAATCCATATTGCCCATGAATAGACATTGTTCTAAGCCCATGGCGATATTACTTAATCCACGCGTAATTTTGCGCGTTACAAACGTTTCACCGCGACGCGGAGATTCATGGTTAAACAAAATGCCGTTACAGGCATATAGGTTATAAGCTTCACGGTAATTAACCGTAATCCAATACGCATACAGCTTGGCGACGGCATAAGGCGATCTAGGGTAAAACGGTGTGGTTTCTTTTTGAGGTATTTCTTGCACTAATCCATAGAGCTCAGATGTGGAGGCTTGATAAAAACGCGTTTTATTTTCGAGCTTTAAAAAACGAATGGCTTCTAGTAAACGAAGTGTGCCCATGCCATCAACGTCAGCCGTATATTCGGGTGATTCAAATGACACGGCTACATGGCTCATTGCCCCTAAATTATAGACTTCATCCGGTTGAGTTTCACTTAAAATGCGAGTCAAATTTGAACTGTCGGTTAAATCACCGTAATGGAGATGAAATTTAGCATGCGTAATGTGTGGATCTTGGTAAATATGATCGATGCGTTGGGTATTGAATAAAGATGATCGACGTTTAATGCCATGGACTTCATAGCCTTTTTCTAATAAAAACTCAGCAAGATAAGAGCCATCTTGGCCCGTTATTCCGGTTATTAACGCAACTTTATGTGTCATATGTCTAAATTAGTATTTAATGAAAGATAAATTATATCAGTTTCATATTCTTTATATGACCCTATTTTAGAGTGAATTAAATCGGCTTGTATTGCATCCAAATGACGATTCAGGACAGTTTTAGTAAGATTTTATAAATGATTCTTTTAAAATATATCAGTAGGTTAGACAATTAAATGTTATGTGTTTTGAGATGAGGCTGTCATCGCGTAAAATGCTTTAACTTCACTTTAGTTAGATGGTTAATAAAACGATGTCAGAGCAGAAAGAAATCAATAATGATGAATGGGTAGATAAATTATCGCCCGAGCAATTTAGTATCTGTCGACTAAAGGGCACGGAAGCCCCTTTTACAGGTAAATATAACGATTGTAAAACGCCGGGTATCTATCATTGCATTTGTTGTAATTCGCCTTTATTTAGTTCAGATACAAAATATGATTCAGGTTCAGGTTGGCCAAGTTTTTGGGCCGATTTACCCGATAGCAGTGTGAATGAACATACCGATACAACGTATGGGATGCGTAGAGTCGAGGTCACTTGTAAAGTGTGTGATGCGCATTTAGGTCATGTGTTTGAAGATGGGCCTTTGCCTACTGGATTACGCTATTGTATTAACTCAGCTTCTTTGGACTTAAAAGAAAAATGATAAATGCTCAACAGCATGTTCAAGCCTTATTAGATTTTATAGATGCGAGCCCCAGTCCTTGGCACGCGGTTAAGAGTGTAGAAAGTCAATTAAAAGTCTTTAGTTTCTTAAAGCTCGATGAAACAGCCGCGTGGGATTTAAAAGCGGGTGGCCGCTATTATGTCATTAGAGATGATTCTTCTATTGTACTGTTTGTGCAAGGCCAAAATTCACTGGTAGAAACCGGTTTTAAATTAGTCGGTGCGCATACGGATTCTCCTGGTTTTAGAATAAAACCTAATCCCATTACGGCGGTTGATGGTCTGTTCCGTTTAGGGGTAGAAGTGTATGGCGGTCCTATCATTGCTACCTTTGCTGATAGAGATTTAAGTTTGGCGGGCCGCGTTAATTATAAAGATGCTGATAATAATATTGTCAGCACTTTGATTAAGTTTGACGAAGTGTTGCTACGGTTGCCTAATCTTGCCATTCATATGAACAGAACGGTGAATGAAGAAGGCTTAAAACTAAACAAGCAAATGGAATTACCCTTAATTCTGTCTACAGCGATTCAGGATGCTTTACCTGCGGAGTACTTTGCAACGTTATTACAAGATAAATTAGGCTGTGGATTAGATAAAATATTATCTTGGGATTTGGCAGTTTATGATACTCAAAAAGGCGTGTTCTGGGGGGCGGAGCAAGAGTTTTACGCGGATAGTCAATTGGATAACTTAGCGTCTTGTCATGCAGCTATCCAAGCATTGCTAGATGAGCGTGTGTTAAATAGTGAGAGTACTTTAGTGTGTGCCTTTTTTGATCATGAAGAAATTGGCAGTGGGAGTAATCGAGGTGCAGATGGCAGTTTCTTGGGGGATGTCTTACAGCGTATTGCGGTTACGAATGGTTATACACCAGAAGAGTATGCCCGGGCTTTAGCTAAGAGCTTTTTGATTAGTGCTGATATGGCGCATGCTTACCAACCTAGCTTCCCGTTAGCTTATGAGCCTGACCATAAAGTCATCGTGAATAAAGGGCCTGTGATTAAAGTGAATGCCAGTCATCGTTACAGTACGGAGAGTATTTCTCAGGCGCAGTTTATCGATTGGTGCGCGCAAGCAGAGGTACCTTATCAAACCTATTCACACCGCAGTGATTTGGCGTGTGGAAGTACCATTGGCCCCATTACTTCAGCTAAATTAGGGGTAAGATCGATTGATGTGGGAAATCCACTGTGGGCTATGCACAGTATTAGAGAGAGTGCAGGGGTCTTAGATCATCAATATATGATTAAGGTATTGAGACAGTTTTTTATTTCGTAGCGGTATTGCGGGAGTTAACCGGTGTAGCAATGATCTACACCGGTTAATAACGAGATTATAGGGCTTTAAAGCCGATGTCTGTGCGATAAAACATATTATCCCATTTAACGGTATCCACTAATTCATAGGCTTTAGTTTGCGCTTCTTGAATAGTTTCACCTAAGGCGCAAGCACATAATACACGACCACCTGACGTTACAATGTTATCGCCTTGCTGTTGAGTCCCTGCTTGAAATATCTTACGATCCGCTTTTTCCTCAGTCGATAAACCAGAAATAACATCCCCTTTTTGATAAGCGTCTGGGTATCCACCCGCCGCTATAACGACCCCTAAGGCGGCACGATGATCCCAATCACTGCTCGCTTTATCTAAATTTCCTTCTAATGCCGCATTGCACAATTCGACGATATCGCTTTTCATACGCATCATAATCGGTTGTGTTTCTGGATCGCCAAAGCGACAGTTATATTCTAAAACTTTAATGTCATTATCTTTTCCTATCATTAAGCCGGCATATAAAAATCCGGTATAAGGTAAACCGTCTTTTGCCATACCTTCTAAGGTTGGATTGATAACATCACGCATCACAATATCGTGGATTTCGTGAGTCACAACAGGTGCTGGAGAATAAGCCCCCATGCCGCCCGTATTAGGGCCTTTATCACCGTTGTCTCTGGCTTTATGATCTTGTGATGTCGCCATAGGTAAAGCATTTTTGCCATCAGCAATAACAATAAAACTCGCTTCTTCACCGACTAAAAATTCTTCGACAACGACCCGATTTCCCGCTTCACCAAATACATTTCCAGACAACATGTCTTCAACAGCCGAAATAGCTTCGGCTTCTGTTGAGGCAACAATAACGCCTTTGCCTGCCGCTAAGCCATCAGCTTTAACGACAATAGGTGCGCCTTGTTGTTTGATGTAGGCAATGGCTAAGTCTTTATCCGTAAAAGATTCATAGGCCGCTGTTGGAATGTTATGACGAATCATAAAGTCTTTACAGAATGATTTTGAGCCTTCTAATTGTGCTGCTTGGGCAGTGGGTCCAAAGCATTTAAGGCCGGCAGCCTTGAATTGGTCAACGATGCCTAAAACTAAAGGCACTTCGGGTCCAATAATAGTCAGGTCAATTTTTTCTGCTAGGGCAAATGCCAATAAACCAGCAATATCATCAACTGCAATAGCCACATTAGTAATGTTTTCTTCTAATGCAGTGCCGGGATTACCGGGTGCTACGAATACATTAGATACTTTAGGTGATTGTTTGGTTTTCCAAGCAAGGGCGTGTTCACGACCACCACTGCCAACGATCAAGACTTTCATGTTATGACTCACTCTATTTTAATGTCTAAAATGACGCATGCCGGTAAATACCATGGCGATATTATGTTGATCAGCCGCTGCAATAACTTCATTATCACGGACTGATCCACCGGGTTGAATAATGGCCGTAATGCCCGCTTCAGCCGCCGCATCTATGCCATCTCTAAAAGGGAAAAACGCATCTGATGCTAAGGCAGAACCAGGTACCTCTAAACCTTCATCTGCAGCTTTGATGCCGGCAATTTTAGCGGAGTAAACTCGGCTCATTTGTCCTGCGCCGACGCCAATGGTTTGGCCATTCTTGCAGTAAACAATGGCGTTTGATTTTACGAATTTACCTACTTTCCAAGCAAATAATAAATCCGCGAACTCTTGTTCAGTCGGTTCGCGTTTAGTAACGACTTTAATGTCTGCAGGATCCACTTCACCTAAATCTTTATCTTGGACTAGTAAGCCACCTGCTACACGCTTATAGTCAAAAGAGGGATCAGGTTTGGCCGTCCAAACACCACATTCTAAAACACGGATGTTTTGCTTTTCTGATAAAACGGTTTGAGCTTCAGGTGTTAAGCTGGGGGCAATAATCACTTCAACAAATTGACGTTTAATGATTTCAG
>CANGLL010000129.1 GCA_947454605.1 Methylococcaceae bacterium
CAATACCTATAAAACCCAGCGTTTGTTTTGTTCCAGTCATAAATCTATTGTTGTGTATAAAAAGTTTACTTAGTTATATTTAAAAGATATTAACCTCATATCTAAAGCTTTAATAAGATTTTCTGTAGAATTTTATTTAGAATTTGACGCTTTGAATATTTCTCTATATTATTTGTCAGTTATGTTAAGCAGACTACCAGAAACTATAGACCCTACACACCTAGCTGATATTCGGGGTGAATTAAAGGGACAAGTACCCATAAGCAACTTGGATCGTTTAACCAAGATGCTTACAATCGACTCAGGATCAGTTGATGTTGATCTTTATTTTAGTCGAGAAGGTAGAGTACCTAAAGCTGAAGGTCGTATTAAGGCAATACTGCACTTACAGTGCCAAAATTGCCTAGAAGCGGTTGAGTGGTCTTTTGATGAAACCATCAAATTAGGCATTGTTACGACAATTGAACAAGCCAATAGACTACCAGAAGAATTAGAACCACTCATGATCGAAGAAGAAAAAATCCTTCTTAAGAGCATTATTGAGGATGAAATACTTCTTAACTTGCCCGCATTCCCTAAGCATGAATATGAATGTTTTGCAGTGGAAATTAACACAAATACAAACGAACAATTAGTGAATGAAGAGACTCCTTCACGTAAAAACCCTTTTGCAATTTTAGCCAAACTTAAAAAAACTGGAGATTAATAATGGCTGTACAAAAAAGTAAAGTAACGCGTTCAAGACGCGGTCAACGTCGTTCACATGACGCGTTAACATCAAAAGCATTATCTCAAGATGCGATAACTGGCGAAATGCACTTACGTCACCATGTTACCCCAGGCGGCTTTTTCAAAGGCCGTCAAATAGTTACCACAACAGACGAATAATCACTTTTCGTTCTGGAATGATCCCATGCCGACCCCTCGTAAAGGAGTCGGCGCCCTTCAATAACCTCGGAGTTGTTCATCAGCGTGAGTTTAACAATTTCAATTGACGCAATGGGCGGGGATCAAGGTCCTCAAGTCACTATTCCAGCTTCTCTGGATTGCCTGAAACACAATCCAAACTTAAAATTAATCTTAGTTGGCGATGAACTGGTCATTAAAGACCTCTTACCTCAAGATTTAAGCGCTTATCAAGATAGACTATCTATTCACCATGCATCACAACGCGTTGAAATGGACGAGTCACCTTCTAAAGCATTAAAAAACAAAAAAGACTCCTCTATGCGCGTAGCCATTAACTTGGTTAAAGAAGGCCAAGCAGATGCGTGCGTCAGCGCAGGAAACACCGGCGCATTAATGGCAACAGCTCGTTTTGTTTTAAAAATGATTCCTGGCATTGATAGACCCGCCATCATTTCGACTCTACCTTCTATACACGGCCATACGCATGTACTTGATTTAGGTGCTAACGTTGATTGTTCTGCTGAACATCTATTTCAATTTGCCATCATGGGTAATGAACTCGTTAAAGCTGTTGAAGGTATAGAAAGCCCCAAAGTGGGACTTTTAAACATTGGAGAAGAAGATACCAAAGGCAATGAGCAAGTTAAAGCAGCCTCAAAACTATTAGAATCATCTACCTTAAATTATATAGGCTATGTAGAAGGTAACTCTTTAAACGCAGGCCCCATTAAAGTTGATTTAATTGTCACTGACGGCTTTGTAGGCAATGTAGCTCTTAAATCTATCGAGGGTGCAGCTAAAATGATCGGCACCACACTAAAAGAAGCGTTTAGTAAAAACATCTTTACCAAATTAGTTGCTATTATTGCTTACCCTGCCCTTAAATCCTTTAAGCAACGCATCGATCCACGCTTATACAATGGCGCTAGTTTTCTAGGCCTTAAAGGCTTGGTAATTAAGAGTCATGGCGGCGCAGATATTCTAGCTTTTAAAACTGCCATTAAACTGGCTGAAATTGAAGCTAAACAAGATGTTATAAAAAAAATAAGTGAGCAAGTAGAAAAAACATTAGCGCTTAGAGACATCGTATGACTAGTTATTCGAAAATATTAGGTACCGGCGGTTATTTACCCGAAGAAATTCGAACAAATGAACAAATTTCAGAAACCGTTGATACTTCAGATAGTTGGATATTTGAGCGTACCGGCATAAAAAGTAGACGCATCGCCGCTCCTCATGAAACAGCAGCTAGCATGGCTGAAATTGCCGCTAGACAAGCTATAGAAGCGGCTAACTGTGATCCAGATGAGATTGATTTAATAATTGTTGCCACAGGCACACCAGAGTACGTTTACCCAAGCACGGCGTGTTTATTACAACAACGCCTAGGCAACAAAAATGCCGCGGCCTTTGATATTCAAGCGGCATGCTCAGGATCTATTTATGCATTAAGCATTGTTGATCAATTCATTAAATCAGGAAGCGCAAAAAAAGCCTTAATTGTTGGCACTGAAATTTGCTCCCGAATCGTTGACTGGACTGATCGAGGTACTTGCATCTTATTTGGCGATGGTGCCGGTGCTCTTTTGATAGGAGCTTCTAATGAAGCAGGCGTGTTATCAACCCATATCCATGCCGATGGTGAATTTGAAGAACTTTTATATTGTCGCAACTCGCAAATAGCATCCATTGACTCTCAAGATGAAGAAATTGGCTTTATCAATATGCGTGGCAATGAAGTCTTTAAAGTCGCCGTTAACACCCTAGGCCGGATTGTTGATGAAACTCTAGAAGCCAATAAAATGGCTAAAGAAGAAATTGATTGGCTGGTTCCTCATCAAGCAAACATTAGAATCATTATGGCTACTGCCAAAAAATTAAAAATGTCTATGGATCAAGTGGTAGTTACCCTTGAGAATCAAGGCAACACCTCTTCGGCATCAGTATTACTAGCCTTTAATGAAGCCGTGCGAGATGGCCGAATTAAACGTGGACAAGTCGTGCTCCTTGAAGCCTTTGGTGCTGGCTTTACTTGGGGCTCGGCTCTTATTAAATACTAAAATAACAATAAAAATTTTATTAACATGAGCACACACACCAATAATTTAGCGTTTGTCTTTCCTGGACAGGGCTCTCAGTCGGTTGGCATGATGGCAGATTTAACCGCCTCTTACCCAGAAGTGAAACACACATTCAAAAGAGCCTCTGATGTTTTAAATTTGGACTTGTGGTCTTTAGTGACTCAAGGTCCTGAAGAAGAATTAAACCAAACCCAAAACACGCAACCAGTTATGTTAGCTGCTGGTTACGCTGTATGGGAGATTTGGCGTCAACATAGTCCTATTCAACCTTCGTGGATGGCTGGCCACAGCTTAGGTGAATATACCGCGCTAGTTTGCTCCGGTGCTTTATCTTTTGAAGACGGCATAAAACTAGTTGCAGCCCGTGGCCGCTTAATGCAAGAAGCCGTTCCGCCTGGAGTGGGCGCTATGGCAGCTATCTTAGGGCTTGAAGATCAAATAATTATAGATATTTGCGCGCAAGCCGCTGAAAATGAAATTGTTTCAGCCGTTAATTTTAATTCTCCTGGACAAGTCGTTATTGCTGGCAATAAAGCAGCTATTGAAAGAGCCATGTCTGGCGCTAAAGAAGCCGGCGCGAAACGCGCCCTTCTATTACCCGTTAGCGTGCCCTCTCATTGTGCCTTGATGCAATCCGCGGCCGATAAACTAGGTACATATCTAAATGATATTGAGATTGTAACGCCTACGATTAAACTGGTTCACAATGTAGACGTTGCTTCACATGACACACCGGATGCCATTCGTAACATTTTAAAAGAACAACTTTTTAAACCCGTTCGTTGGGTTGATAGCATAAACCACATGCACGAACAGGGTGTGACGCGTTTTGTTGAATGTGGCCCTGGAAAAGTTCTTATTGGCCTTAACAAGCGGATCGTTAAAGACGCCGAGCATTTCTCTATCTATAATTCAGAAACAATAAATACGCTATTGGAGCAACTCAATGACTAAACAAATAGCTTTAGTAACCGGCGCAAGTCGAGGCATTGGTAAAGCAATTGCCGAAAAATTAGCCGAAGATGGTTTTTTTGTGCTTGGCACAGCAACTTCTGATTTTGGTGCAGAGGCTATTTCACTTTATTTAGGCAACAACGGCAAAGGGTTCAAATTAGACGTATCAAACACGGAATCCATTGATGAAGTCATTAAAATCATCAATGAAGAGTTTGGCACACCCGCAGTATTAGTCAACAATGCAGGTATAACCAGAGATAACTTACTAATGCGCATGAAAGACGAAGAATGGGATGATATTATCAACACCAACTTATCGTCTGTATTTAGAATGAGCAAAGCTGTTCTTCGTGGCATGATGAAAGCAAAAGCAGGCCGTATCATTAATATTTCTTCAGTTGTCGGGTCTACAGGAAATGCCGGCCAAGCTAATTATGCTGCAGCTAAAGCAGGCATGGTTGGTTTTGCTAAATCAATGGCCAAAGAAGTCGGATCACGTAATATCACTATTAATACCGTAGCTCCTGGATTTATCGATACAGATATGACTAAAGAGCTTAATGATGATATTAAAAACAATTTATTAGCTTCTATTCCACTCAATAGATTGGGTAATCCTAAGGAAATTGCTCATGCCGTTGCATTTCTTGCATCACCAGGTGCTAGTTATATTACAGGCGAGACTTTACATGTCAATGGCGGCATGTTTATGCCTTAATATGGTGACTTTGTCACAATATTAAGTATAATTGCCACGCTGTCTAAATTTACTAGACACGCGGTTTCAGTAAAAACTAATAACAATACCAATTTAAGTTAGAAAATTATAAACTTACGTTGTTTGAGGAAAAAAATTATGAGTAACATTGAAGAACGAGTTAAAAAAATTGTTGCAGAGCAATTAGGTGTAAAAGAAGACATCGCTAATGATGCTTCATTTGTTGACGATCTTGGTGCCGATTCTCTGGATACAGTTGAACTCGTTATGGCTCTTGAAGAAGAATTCGAATGCGAAATTCCTGATGATGAAGCTGAAAAGATCACTACAGTTCAGCAAGCCATCGATTACGTTAATAAAAACGCGTAAAACTGATTTTAAGTGGATGAGGCTACTCATCCACTAATATGACATTAAAACTATCCTGTCCCAGAACAAAAATAAAGTTTGTTATGGTGTTTATCACAGTCTATAGTTACCCTCATCTTCACCTTTCTTACGGTACATTACATTGAGTAAACGTCGAGTTGTAATAACTGGATTGGGTGCTGTTACATGCTTAGCCAACACCGTCGCTGAAACATGGAATGGTATTATCAATTCCAAAAGTGGCATAAGTCCAATTGATTCTTTTGATATATCTCCATTCGCCACTACATTTGGTGGAGTAATAAGAGATCTTGATATATCCCAATACATTCCTGAAAAAGACGCTAAACGTATGGATGGCTTTGTCCATTACGGTCTTGCTGCTGGCTGCCAAGCTTTTGAGGACTCAGGAATTGAAGTCACAGAAGAAAATGCAGAACGAATTGGAGTAGCCATCGGAGCAGGTATAGGCGGAATTACAGGGATTGAAGAATGCTATGCTACCTATGAAAAAGGTGGCCCGCGCAGAATTTCCCCCTTCTTTGTGCCTGGCAACATTATCAATATGATTTCAGGCAATCTTTCAATAAAATATGGTTTGAAAGGCCCTAATTTTGCTATCGTCACTGCTTGTGCAACTGGCACCCATAATATTGGTGATGCAGCTCGTTTAATCGCCTACGGTGATGCGGATGTAATGATTGCTGGCGGCGCTGAACGCTGTACAACATCTCCGACCGCGATGGGTGGTTTTGCTTC
>CANGLL010000130.1 GCA_947454605.1 Methylococcaceae bacterium
CTTATTTAGTCTCAAAAGCGATTAAAAAATCTCGCATAGTCGCCTTTGCTGACTTAGGCATGGAAGCTGTTCATGAGTTTGTAGTAGAAGATATGCCCGTCACCGTGGCAGTCGACACTCTAGGTCAATCTATTCATCAAATCGCCCCTGTAATCTGGCAAAGCAAGATAGGGAAGATACCAGTAGTGCTTGTTTGATTCTTTTTTTACTTCAGTTGATTAAAGTGCATTGTGTTCTTTGATATCTGCAATTTATAAGTTTTCCTTATTCTCATATACTTAACCTAGCCAACTATTATGTCATCATGCACTTATTAGCGCATTGTTTGACTAAAGGAGTAGTTTTGGGTGCTAATAATTACTTTGACTCATTCTTTAAATACATGAAACCTTGGCGCATTAAAATAGCAATTGGAGTGTTGGTTATCGTGTTATCAATTATTTACGGGCTTAAGCCCATGTCAGTAAATGTCCTAAATTATTTGGTTTGGAAGTATTCCGGTCCAATTAAAGCCCAAATCGGTAGCATTGATTATCAAGGGGCTCATATCCATTATGTATCTTATGGGCACGGTTCGCCATTGTTGCTGTTACATGGTGGTTTAAGTAATAAGCTTAGTTGGTTTTCTCAAGTGCCTTGGTTGGTTGAGTCTGGCCGACAAGTCATCTTAGTAGATACTCGAGGGCATGGCTATTCCACGCACGGTGATGCAAAACTCACTTATGAAATCTTCGCAGAAGACACCTTACAAGTTCTCAATCAATTGGGCATACAACGTACTGATATTATTGGTTGGAGTGATGGTGGCATTATCGCGTTACTATTGGGTTTACATGCGCCCGAAAGGGTAGAAAAAATCGTGGCGATCAGTGCTAATTTTCATCCTTCTGGCGTTATACTAGAATCTGATAGCACCCAAAAGTATGCCTATGGAACTATTTTTAGAACCATTAAAGACAAGTTCAGAAGTTGGTGGTCAGGCGCTGGTGAAAAACACGCCGAATTAGAAGCCGAAATTAATGTGCTTTGGCACAAAGCACCGCAAATGACTCATACCCATCTGTCTGCTATTATTGCACCCACTTTAGTGGTAGTGGGTGAGAATGATATTATTGACCTAGGGCATTCTCGGGAATTAGCGCAGAAATTGGCGGCGGGGCGTTTAGCAATAATTCCAGTCGCTGGACACGCGGCACCGATTACTCATGCTGATGAACTTAATCATTTAATAGCGGAGTTTTTAAATATTAAGCCACAGCCTTAAGGCTGCGAGCGTTTTAAATGTTCTTTTATTTGGTAAACAGCTCATGAAACTTAAAACTTCAATCTCTATTGCTTTATTGTGCTGCTTCATCATCATTGGCCTTGTTGGCCTAGCTTATCTTAAGTCGCCCGCATTTACTAAAACCATCCAAACCGAGGCCTTAGGGCCGATAAATGTAGCGCAACCGTTATTGGGAGCTAAAAGATTAGTGATTGTGTTTGTTGATTTTAAGATGTATCCGAGTGAATCTTTACAACAAAAATTAGCGTTAACGAGAGATAGTCTTGCATTAATTGATACATCAGTCATTTTTAACAAATTTACTGCCCAAGCAGGACAGTGTTTAACAACTGAATGGCTCTCTACTTTGGTTGATTCAATCACTAAAGCCTTGCCTGATTCAGCAAACCAACACTCTATTCTGGCTGGTATCGCGGAAGGTGCTCTGTTACCGTTTTTAGGTTCTCAAACGCAAAATGCTGAGGCTATTAGTTATGTCTCGATTGGCTTTACTGTCAAATTACCGAAAGATTTAGTGTTATGCCCTAATTTGGCAAAGCAATTCAGTTCACAAAGTGAAAACCTTTCGATTGTTCCACATAAAGACTGGCAAGTGTTATGGTCAGATCAGCCTGATGCAGAAACCGGCGTGTTTATTAAAGCTTTGGGTAATGTAAACACACAAATTGCACCTTACGATACATCACTGGATTCTTTATTACTTTCTGCGTTAACGACGCCTGTTAATGCAGAAGCACCGCCTATGCCTGTGGTAGAAGTGCCTGTAAAATCTGCTGTTGATAACGTAACCTTGTTTTATTCGGGGGATGGAGGTTGGCGAGATTTGGATAGAACCATAGCGGGTGAAATGGCTACTTTAAATTATCCAGTAGTGGGTGTCGATGTGTTGCGCTACTTTTGGGGGCATAAAACACCGGAACAAGCGGCGGCAGATTTATCTGCCACTATGGCTTATTATCGTAAGCATTGGCATGTTAAGCAGTTTGTATTGGCGGGTTACTCCTTTGGTGCCGACATATTGCCGATTTTATATAACCGTTTACCTGAGGCGGATAGAGATAGTGTGTCTTTATTGGTATTAATTGCTTTAGCCAAGTCTGCAGATTTTGAGATTCATGTGTCCGGTTGGTTAGGGCAAAGCTCAGGGGAATTAGTCTTGGAACCCGAGTTAGTTAAGATACCTAAAGATAAAATCTTATGTATTTATGGTCGAGAAGAAAAAGCCGAAACAGCTTGTCTGGATTTATATAACACTGATGCTAAGGTCTTAGAATTGCCGGGTGGACATCATTTTGATAAAGATTATCCTAAGCTGACTCTGCAAATTCTAGATGTTTATCAACAGAAAGCTATTCAATAAAGTTAACCACCTAAAACACTATTATGAGTCAAGAAAGATTAACTCGAATTGTCCATAAAGTAGCGCAGCTATTTCCGGTCATTTTATTTACCGTCGCCTTGTATATCGTGCATAGGCAAATTAATCCACATGAAGTAAGCGAGATTATGGCGTCTTTAAAAGCCACTCCTGTGCTTATTCTGCTTTTAGCCGTGTTACTGACGATTATTAATTATTGGGTGCTGGCGGGTTATGATTGGCTGGCTTTGCGCTATACGGGGCATACGAAAATCCCCTTGTTTAAAATGATGGCAGCCGCCTTATTAAGTTATGCGATTAGTAATAATACCGGACATGCTTGGGCTGCGGGCGGTTCTATTCGGTATCGGTTTTATTCAAAATGGGGCGTGCCTGGTTGGGATATTTTAAAAATTTCTTTGTTCCAAACTCTGACTTATTTGCTGGGGGCGCTGACTTTGGGTTTAGTCGGTAGTTTGGTTTTACCTTATTATTTGCCTAGCAAAGTACCTGTGCCTCAAGCCCTGCATTGGGTGAGTCTAATTTGTAGCGCAACTTTGTTGGTTTATTGGGCGGTCGTTTTGCTTTGGCGCAAACCTATCTTAATAAAAGGTTTCGAGTTTAATTTTCCTTCCCCGACTATCGCGGTGTGGCAAACTCTGATTGCCAGTTTAGATGTCATACTTTCTTCCTTAGTGCTCTGGGTGTTGCTAGTCGGTAAAGTACATATTGGCTTTAGTGCTTTTGTGGTGGTGTTTGTTGTGGCTCAAGTCATCGGCTTCATCAGTCAAGTGCCGGGCGGAATAGGGGTGTTTGAGGGTGTTTTTTTGCTATTAATGCAAGATATCGCCGCCAAGGATCAGCATCTAGTGTTAATTGGTGCTTTGCTTTTGTATCGGGTTATCTATTATTTCTTACCCTTATTGTTGGCTGGGGTTAGCTTACTCAGTTATGAGGTATATAGTCGGCGGGAGCTGTTAAGCACTGGTGCTGATGCGGTGCAAAAACTGTTGTCGGCCATTGTGCCGCAGTTGTATGCCTTATTATTGTTATTAGCGGGTGGGGTTTTATTGGTTTCTGGCTCTATTCCGACTAATCCAGAAATGAGTGCGGTAATGCGTGATGTTGTGCCTTTACCGATTATTGAAGTGTCGCATTTAACAGGCAGTTTAGCGGGCATTTTATTACTATTGTTGGCTAGGGGCATTTGGTTAAAGATAGATGCGGCATGGTATGGCAGTATAAGTTTATTAAGTGTCGGTATTTTGTCGGCTTTATTAAAAGGTTTTGATTGGCACGAGGCTATCGTTCTAAGCATTATTTTATTGATGATGCTACCGACTAAGAAGCGTTTTCAGCGGCAGTCTTCGTTATTGCATTTGCCTTATTCCATGAGTTGGTTAGCAACAGTTACTATGGTGTTAGTCGGCTGTGTGTGGTTAGGGTTTTTCTCTTATCGGGATGTGGCATTCTCGCAAGAGTTATGGTGGCAGTTTTCATATGAGGGTAATGCGCCGCGCTTTCAGCGCGCTTTATTATTGATGGCAATCGTGCTGTTAGCCTATGGTTTATCTTATTTATTAAGTGTCGCCCCGCCTAAATCTCATGTAAAGCCCTCGGCTGTTGATATAGAAAAAGTTAAAGAAATCGTCATGGAAAGCAGTGAAACTCAAGGTTATTTAGCCTTATTAGGTGATAAATATCTGTTTTGGAATGAGGCGCGTGATGCTTTTATTATGTATGCCATCACCGCGCAATTCTGGATAGCCATGGGAAATCCGGTGGGTAATAAA
The DNA here is from genome assembly GCA_947454605.1 of Methylococcaceae bacterium. Classification (GTDB taxonomy): domain Bacteria; phylum Pseudomonadota; class Gammaproteobacteria; order Methylococcales; family Methylomonadaceae; genus Methylobacter_C. The sequence goes on from CANGLL010000130.1 coordinate 4,436, forward strand.
GCTTCGATAGAGGCGTTGTTATACGCATTTTTACAACATGCAGATCGATATAGTGCTAAGGCCGTTTTTTATCAAGTCAGTGAGGAGTGGTTACCTGCTTATCTTGATCTAGGCTTATCAATGTTTAAACTTGGCGAAGAAGCCTTTGTGGACTTAACTACTTTTAGTTTGCAAGGCAAGTCACGAGAGAATCAACGGAGTGCGGTTAATAAGTTTAGTCGATTAGGGTATCCGTTTGAAATCTTAACAGGTCTTGAGGTTGAAAATGCGTTGCCACAGTTGCGCCAAATTTCTGATGCGTGGTTAGCTAATAAAAACACCCGTGAAAAGTGTTTTTCTATCGGTTTTTTTGCAGAGTCTTATATAAAGAATTGTGATGTGGCTATTATTAAAGATGAGGTAGGCAATATTAAAGCATTCGCAAATATTTGGCTGACTAAGGATAAGGCGGAGTTATCGATTGATTTGATGCGTTACGATCCTGATAGCCCTAACGGTATAATGGATTATTTGTTTGCAGAACTTATGTTATGGGGAAAAGCTGAAAATTATCAGTGGTTTTGTTTAGGTATGGCACCTTTGGCGGGCTTAGATAATCGACCTTTAGCACCGCTCTGGAATAAAGTGGGTGCTACCTTGTTTAAACATGGCGAACACTTTTATAACTTTGCTGGTTTGTATGCTTATAAAGCTAAATTTTCACCGCAATGGCATCCACGCTATTTAGCTGCGCCTGCTGGATGGTCGGTGCCTTTTATTTTAATGCAGATTGCCCGTATTATTTCAGGAGGCTGGCAAGGAATTTTTGGTAAATAAATAGACTTGAAAAAAAATACGCGTCCCCAAATAGTGTGAAACATTTTATAACCGCAACTAAGGATTACTATTGTGACTGTTGAAACAAAAAAAGAAACGCTAGGTTTTTTGTTTCTGAGTAATAAGTCATTGATAATGCCATGTTGTGCATTTCAGTGATGTGTTTAACAATTTACAAGCTGAGTTCATGGGTGTCAGAAGTTAAATCACTATTAAACTATTGATTTCGTCCGAAATTTGCTAATTGAGATTGCAATTCTTATTTTTTTATGAGGTAAATCAAGGTGTTTCCAGCAATGTGAGCCAATGAACCACCGGCAATTCACTCGCTGTATTTAAATGTAACAAACAACCAATATTAGCGGTAGCAATTATGTCGGGTTGGGGATTTTGTAATTGTTCAAGTTTACGATCACGTAATTGCTTGGCTAAGTTAGGTTGTAGTAAGGAATAAGTCCCTGCAGAACCACAGCATTGAC
>CANGLL010000131.1 GCA_947454605.1 Methylococcaceae bacterium
GTCGGCCTTGAGTAAACTCATCGCCCACACTTCAATTTCATACACCGTTTGCCATGCTTGCATTGCTCGGAACTGATTTTCTGTTCTACGGATATCCATTTGGCGATCACTGGACATTGTCATTAAAGCCACTGCGACCACTGTCAGCACCAACATCACTGTGATCAGTGCAATACCCTTTTGTTGTGCCGATGTATTAAGACTAGTTATAATCATGGGCGCACTATAAAAGATCGATTAATAAGCCCAAGGCCCTCTAGATTAAAACTGATATCTAAAGCGGCAGGCATCTTTCCGCCGTTAAAAGGCGTCCAACGTTGAGTCAATGAATCATATTGCTTTAAGATAACGGTAGGGGTCTTCAATAATTTTCTACGGACATAACTGGTTTTTTGAGTTCTGTCGACTACATCATAAACGCGCCGATATAACACACCCTCTTCAATAAGATAACTCACTCTTTGTAATTTATAGGGCGTAGTCTCATTCATCCAATTCGGTACTGTCCGCGTTAATGCCAATACTTCACCCCCTCTCCCCGGCCCCAACGCAGGCTCTTGACTGCCTAATTCATCCCTAATAGATCGGTCAATAACTTGTGTTAAATCTTCATTAAGCAAATAAAGGGTCTTTTGTAATTGGGCCAGTTGCTCTGAGCGGGGTACCGTATGCGAGCGAGCATTTAATACCGCTGCCAAGCCTGCATAAGCCATCATTGACATAATGGTAAAAATGGCCAAGGCTATTAATATTTCTATTAACGTAAAACCCTGTTGCTTAGTTCGCTGTTTATACAAGCCTTTCCTCAACACACAAATAACAGTTAGTTTTGAATCATGTGACTCATTAAACTGACCAAGGGCTCTTTATCCCCTTCCAAAAACACGTCAATACGGTAACTTAATACGCTCGGAAATCCTGACATCGTTTGTTTAATTGTCCAATACCAACGCCGTCCTGACATTTGATCCCAACCATCCGTGGTTTCTGGTTTTTTTTGCGATAAACGTAGCGCTACGTCATGATTATTCGCTATGACACTTGCCAGCGTTTTATTCTCTAAATAAACAAGATTATTGATATTATTGGCGGTAATTTTGATAGTACTCGACATCAAAATGGCCAATAATGCTAAAGCAATTAACACTTCTAACAGCGTAAAACCCTGCGTTTTTTTTAGTTTTGCATAAGACATCAGCTTTGATCTTCGGTCTTTATGATTAAACCACTATCAGATGTGTTAGAGACTCTAAAAGTAGTGTTAGTCTCTTGCATTTGTATGCTGAGCTCAAACAACTCCATCCCGCCTGCAGGGTCTATTATTATCTGTGGTGTCGGGGTAAAACTGGGCGTTATAGGTAATTCAATACGCATGTTATTTTTAGATAATGTCCATGTCATTAAAAATGGCATCTCTCTGGGTTTAAATAGCAAATCCGAGTCTTGAACTTGCCATTTATGATTTTTAAGCCCCACAAACCGATAACCTTGCTTGTAAAACTCAATACCCGTCACTTCACCTCGCACCATAGCGTCTTGAGAGGATAATTCCAGCAACTTGAGTAATCTTTCTGCTTCAAATTTTTGTTTATCACGGGGATCGGCTGTCCCCATAGATAACATGGCCATACCCGTGATCACAGCGATCAAAACTAAAACTATCAGCAATTCAATTAAGGTAAAACCTTTAGCGGTAGACATCTTATTTACGCTTTAAATATCAGCGTGTTATTTTTGCACCCAGTTCGTAATATCCGCACCCGCCTCAGTTCCACCTTCAACGCCATCAGCACCGTAGGAATATAAATCAAACTCACCATGAACGCCGGGCTTTAAATAATAATAGGGCCTTCCCCACGCATCCACAGGCAATTGATCAAGATAACCGCCCTGCTTCCAATGCGTGCCTTGCGGTAAGTTGGTTGGTTTGGTCACTAACGCTTCTAACCCCTGTTCTGTTGTTGGATAAGTATAATTATCTAAGCGATACAAATCTAAGGCGGCAGTTATTGCTCTTATATCTTGTAACGTTCGGGTAGCACGGGCCTCATCGGGTCTACCCATAATTTTGGGAACAATAATTGACGCTAAAATACCTAAAATAACGACCACAATCATTACCTCGATTAGGGTAAAACCTTTTTGTTTTTTATCAGACATAGTTAAAACACTCATTCACAGTAAAAATAGATTAATAGGATAAATTATTTAATCAGTTGGTTCATTTCAAAAATAGGTAGCAATATCGCCAACACAATGGCCAACACGACTAACCCCATCAATAAAATCAATAAAGGCTCAAATAAGCCTAAGGTCATTTCAGTTAAGGCTTGAATATCCCGCTCTTGATCATCCGCCGCCGCCGCCAACATCTTAGGTAACTGACCACTCGCCTCTCCACTGGCGACTAAATGCACAGTGACTAAAGGAAACAGTCCGCTGACTTCCATAGCCTTATGTAGGCTTTGCCCTTCACGCACCTTTAGTGAAGCCGTTTCTATAGCATTTTTCATGGCATCATTGGCCACCACCTGACTCGCAATACTTAAGGCATGCAATAATTCAACACCACTGTTAGTCAAAATAGCTAAGGTGCGAGTAAATTGTGCAGTATTCATGCCTTTTGAGAATCGAGAAATTAAGGGTGTATTTAATAAAAAAAGATGATATTGCATACGTGGGCTTGGCAAACCTAACATTGTCTTAAAGGCTATCCCTAAACCTATGATGATAGCGATTAATAATAAACCGTAATGCTTAAAAAAGTCACTGCAGGCAATTAATATTTGGGTGATTAGTGGAAGTTGGCCACCCATTTTATCAAACACGCTAGTGATTTCAGGCACCACATACGCTAACAATCCGATCACTACTAATATGGAAACCGAAGTTAACATAATCGGGTAAATCATGGCCATCTGCAGTTTACTTTGTAACTGGCCTTTATCAGCCATGTAATCAGCCAATCTTTGTAACACTTGATCTAATTTACCTGAAGATTCGCCAGCCTCTACTGTGGCTCGATAAAGTGCAGGAAATGAGGTAGGAAATGCAGCACAGGCTTGAGCTAAACTTTGGCCTTCCATAATGCGACTTCTAATACCTAGTAATATGCGCTTGGCTTTAGCTGAATCCAATTGTTTTGCAGTGATGCCTAAGGCCTCATCTATTGATAAGCCAGATCCCAATAAAGCGGCTAATTGGCGGGTAATATGGGCGAGCTGACGCATACCGATGCGTTGTGATATGAAGCCCGTTTGACCGGTCGATTCTTTTTTATGGACTTCTACTATATCAAGTAGTATCAGTTTTTGATTTTTTAATTGTTGGCGTGCTAACCTAAGTGTATCGCTCTCAATATTGCCCTTAAGCGTTTTGCCGGCCGCATTTAGCGCTCGATATTCAAATACCGCCATTCTTTAATCCTTTTGGGTAATACGGATGGCTTCATCCAAGCTTGTTTCACCTTTAAGCACTTTTTCTAACGCACTTTCTTGAATACTCCGCGAAAATTGTCGCGCTTGTTTTTCTAAGAGCTGATCACCCGCACAATCGTGAATTAGATTGCGCAGTAAAGCGTCTATCGTAATAATTTCAAAAATTCCCGCACGACCTTTATAGCCTCTCTGGGCACAATGGGCACACCCCTTTGCTTCATAGACAGTAACTACCTGATCTACTAATGGTTTATACCCCAATTTTTCTAAGTCATTCACTTGCACAGTGACCGCAACTTTACATAAGGGGCATAATTTACGTAGCAAGCGTTGCGCGATAACCCCTACCAAGCTTGAAGATAACAAAAAGGGCTCTATACCCATATCCCTTAAACGTGTTATCGCTCCAACGGCTGAATTGGTATGTAAAGTTGATAAGACTAAATGACCTGTTAAGCTAGCCTGAACAGCAATTTCTGCGGTTTCTTTATCACGAATTTCTCCCACCATCACCACATCGGGGTCTTGCCTCAAAATTGCTCGCAGTCCTTTAGCAAAGGTCATTTCTACTTTGCTGTTGACTTGAGTTTGACCAATACCGTCTAAATAAAATTCGATAGGATCTTCTACCGTCAGAATATTACGGGTACGCTCATTTAGTTGATTAACAATGGCATATAAACTGGTTGTTTTTCCTGAACCCGTGGGACCTGTGACTAATATAATACCGTGAGGCTTAGTAATCATCTCTTGAATACTGTCAAATTCTTGATCAGCCATGCCTATTTGTTTAAGACTGAGTTGATTTGCTTGCTTATCAAGTAGGCGCAAAACAACACGCTCACCATGACCCGATGGCAAGGTAGAGACCCTAACATCGACCGTTCTACCCCCAATATTTAAAGAAATTCGACCATCTTGAGGCAATCTTTTTTCGGCAATATCTAACTTAGCCATCACTTTAAGTCTAGAGATAACCATGGGGGCAAACTCTCGCTGCGGTTCAAGAATTTCTCGTAAAGTACCATCCACACGAAAACGAACCACCATGCGTTTTTCGTAAGATTCAATATGGATATCTGAAGCATTCTCCTTAACCGCTTCTGTTAATAAAGCATTGATTAAGCGAATGATAGGAGCTTCGTCAGAACTCTCGAGTAAATCCTCTGGCGTGGGTAGGTGTTGAGCCATATAAGACAAATCAATATTGTCTTGCAACTCTTCAGCCATAAGCTGGGCATGCCCTGACTTTTGCTCATACACAGCCTGCAATAATCGATCAAACTCCTCTTCATTGACTTCAACACTATGCATCGGTTTATCGACAAATCTTTGGACTTCAAACAGCGCCTGCAAGGTTGCCTTTTTTTGATAGATAATTTCTATTTTCTGCTCAGCATTTTCTTTAATGAGAATACCGTGTCTTTTAGCGAAACTGTAGGGGAGCATTTTAATGCCTAAATTAACCCCCTCAGAAACTAATGCGACATCGATATTCATTATTTTAGAGCTGGCAAGACAGGCGCATGCTCATTAGGCATCAATAATAATGGGCGCTTTTCAGACTGTTCTTGAATATTACGTAAATTATTATATCTATCGTTAGTGACCAATGCTGCCTTTTCTGGATTCCGGATAATCACCGGACGTAAAAATACCATCAAGTTCTTTTTACTGCTTTTAGTAACATTACTTTGGAATAAATGACCTAGGAAGGGCAAGTCGCCTAACACCGGCACCTTGTCTACAGTGACCTGTACATCATCACCGATAAGACCGCCTAAGACCAAGACTTTTCCATCATCTACCAACACTGACGTATCTATCTCTCGCTTATTAATCGTGGGGCCTGATGTGCTAAGGGCCGAAATGATATCAACACTAGACACTTCTTGTTTAACCTTAAGTTTAATGGCATCTCCCTCATTAATCTGTGGTGTCACTTTAAGTTTAACGCCCACATCTTGGCGTGCATAAGTATTAACAGCATTACTGGCTTGACCCGCACCTGCCGTAAAACTCCCACTCAGCACTGGAATGTTTTGACCTACAATCATGTTAGCTTCTTCATTATCCAAGGTAACGAGTGAAGGTGTGGACAAGATATTCACATTTTTATCTGTTGCAAAAGCATTCAGCATGGCTCTTAATTCACTCCCCACCAAATAACCTACGCTTAAGCCTTTTCCTAAATTAGATACCATGTCTTTTAAGCTAACGGGAGA
>CANGLL010000132.1 GCA_947454605.1 Methylococcaceae bacterium
AATACTTTATCTGGGTGTGTCATAAAAAACTGCATCATACGAAAACAAGTGGGGCCAACGGTTAAACTCTTCTCACCAATAATAAAGCGGCGTTGTTCGGTATCTAACGTTAGATGCCCATACTTAATTTTGATAGGCGCGTGTTTTTTACCTTGGCGATAGAGTACTAAACGGATTCTAGCTAATACTTCTTTCGGTAAAAAGGGCTTAGTCACATAATCATCTGAGTCAATACTCAAACTATTGATGATAAAGTCTTCTTCACCCCTTGCTATCAAAAATACAATAGGAACACTTTTATAAATAGAATGTTTTTTGAGAGCCATTGCCCATTCTATTCCTGCGCCATTCTGCAAGCGCCAATCTAATAAAATAAGATCATAATCATCTTTATAAAAAGCAGCTTCTGCCTCTTTAACAGTCTCTACGGTTGTAGCAGTAAACTCGACCGTCATGAGAACTGATTTAAGCAACTCGCACATCGCTTCGTCACTTTCTACAATTAAAACATTACATTTCGTCATAAGGTATAACCCAAGTTAGTTAATCAACACATGCATACCATAAGTATGTGTCATGTTCAGAATTACTATAATAAAGCAGAGACCGTGCCAACTATAAAATCAGATTAATGTATATTATTAATTTTATATCTTAAGCTAATGACTCATAGGGTAATTTATTTTATAGTTAGAAAAAAATGTCTTGTCAGATGTGTGCTATAAAAAGATTAATCATTATTTATAACTATGGCATATCACTTATAAAATAAACTGAGTAAGTGATATGACGCACCGATAAATCAATCAATAGATCAGATCATTAATACCCTAACGAAGCAAGCTCACTTTATCTAGCACGGTAATGGCGTCTTCACAACTAATGGTATTAGCTATATTGGCTTTTATAAAAGCCGCCAAACGCTCAATCGCTCGCCAGTAATGTGGTGACTCAATAAATTGATAGGCTTGTGTCAATAGATCATTAAGCAGTTCTGCTTGTAGATCAGTATCGGCTACAAAACTTTCTAAATATTCATAGACCTTCTCAATGTCTGATGAACCGCCATAGTTATGCAAAGATTCGAGATTAATCAGGTTTTTATTAAACGATTCACCATCCCGCAGTGCGACATATTTAGCTTCAGCTAATGGCCCCACCAACAAATTAATCATGTCGGCTTCATAGGCTATGCGTAAAGCATCTTGATTATTTAGAACACCTTCTATTAAAGCAATAGGTAGACTGTGAATCAAACGCCCACCCTCAACCATGGCGACAAAGTGATCACGACGTAAATCACTATCAACAGCATACCTAACATTATTATGCTCAATGTGCTGAATAGTAATTTCAAAATAGACGGGGGGGAGTTGTTTTTGTTTATTATATAAATGAATAGCAGCGGCATGCCCCGCTTCATGGTAGACAACTTGGTTTATGAGGTCTGTACCCAGAATAGGATTAAAAGAATAAGTTGGATAATTTCTTTTCATGTTTTCATCCACACATAAAAAAAAAGCGGCCACTATCAGACCGCTTGAAGAGAAGGATTTTAGCTCTTACACCTTTAGGAGAGGAGACGACTCAAGAGTTGGACATAGTCTAATGACAAGAATGGGTCTTGAAAATGTGGCAAATTGACGCGCGACAATTAGTCGCGAAAATTGGCATACTAACTGCTATTAATGATAGTTTGCGCGCTTGTAAACGCAGTAATAATAAGGGTTTAAAGCTATTTTACAGCCCATAATCAGGCATATGACCGGGTTATGTAAGTCATATGCCTCAATAGTGATTATAGTGAATACCTAACGGTAAAGATAAGTGACTAAAATACTGTCTAGCGTGTTTGAGTTTGTTTTTCAACTAGTCGGCCAGATACAAATTTGTGCAAGACACTCGCTATTAAAGTCTGATAAGGCATACCCTCTTCAAGCGCACGTGCTTGAATATCCATCAGATCAGGTGTAGATAAACGGATCTTCAGGCTTATTTAACATCTGATCAATAATCTTAATTTGACTATCATCGACTGCCATTTTTAAAATACTTTTCCAAGTACGATTCTTAAGATCTGGACGCATGCATTTAATCACTAACCCAATAAAAAAGGGTCTGACCCCTTTATTTTTAAAATAATTATAAAACCGTCAAATGATCACTGCTTTCAGTATGGACTAAATCACCGCTACGCTGTAGCACAAAATAACCACGATTTAAGGCTTCCCTTTTAGCAGTATCATTGATGTGGAATGAAGCAATAGCTCCGTATTGTTTGTAGTTTTGGTAAATAGGAAACAGCTTCTTAAAATTCTGCATCTTCCGATCTAACCTATCTAAATCATTTTCATGAGCCTTGTATTTAACTTCAACAATGCCTACGGAATCATCGTTAGTCATAATAATGTCGTATTCTTCTTCAGTTTTACCACGACGCTTATGACCGTTTTTTTCAATGTCATCAAAATGAATACCACCCAGATGAGCATCATTTGCTAAACTATTAAAGAAAAATTCTTCTGCAACATCACCTTGATTATTGGTTACATTGCCCAGCGTAATACCTAACCGATCAAGTTTTTCTGTCAACATTTTATCGTTGCGCTTCATTTGCTCATCTGTTGCCCTTTGAGCAATAGCATTAAGCTTCATTTGCTCATCAGTACGATCTTGAGCAACAGCAAGACTTGCCACCAACGCTTTTAATTCATCATCAGTCAAATTGGTTTCCCCCATTTTCAATGCTGATAATTCTAACATAGCAAATCATCATACTTAGATAAGTAAAGCCCTTTAACATAACAGCCATTATAGGAAGGCATAAACGTGGTGCGTCCCCTATTACGTTTAAATAGTTTAAATACTTATTTTGTAATCAAAATCAATAAACCATTGAAGACAATGTTGCTCTATTTCACTGATTAAACAATCGTCAACTTGACCTTTCCAAGTACCATACCCGCCGAGAGTTATATGGTCAACATGTAATAAATTAATCAGGTTATATATTTCATTTTTATATTCTGAATCACTGTATTTCATATTATCGAGTTCATTTTGAATGTCAGTGAAATCTTTTTTATTAAAATGTAATCCTAATTGTTTTGCTAGTTCATTCAGAATACTTTCTTTTTTTGAATCTAGAGACTCATATCTCATGACAAAATTGGCGACTTTCTTCCATTTATAGTCAATATCTATAAGATCATTTGCTAACTCTAAAGTTGGAGTATGACAAAATTTTCTTTCAATACTAGCCAAAACATCTCGTATATCTCTATAGGAATAAACAACAAAATCTGCTTGACCTACCCAGTCAAGATTAAAATCGTGCAACTTTATTAAAACCACATCAGCATTTGATAAATCAGATTCAATAAAATCGTCAATCCATTTAGCGGTTATTGTAAAATTAGCTTTGAGTAGTAACAATCTCACTGCATTAAATAACCAAGTACTACCTGATCTTGGCATACCTGCCGACAAAATTATTCTTGTTGTCATAACGAGTTAAAATATTGTGTCATGATTTTAAAAAGCTAATGTAAATCCATCTTTATCTTTGTTTAAAAACGTATCAGCTATGCATTTCAAACGGCACTCAAAATTGAGTAACTTAATAAATCATGAAGTTTACATTCTAGACGTTTTAAGTCTTCCTTTAAAAGATATTTACTTACATCATTAAGCACATGCGTGATTTGTTTATTGATACCATCCGTGTCATTGGTTTCTTTTGATTGCGCTAATAACTCATTAACATAAGTTAAAAACCATTCCTTAGGTGCAGATCCTAAATATTTATATAAAACATGCATACCTTCTGTAATAACAATTTGGCGCATTTTTAATGTAATACAGTCATCATGTAAACGCGATTGGGCTTGAACGACATCTATAAAACCTATACGACGGGGAAATAGCCGAAATACACGCATCCAATATTCAAAATCAAAGGCAGTTTTTAAAGATTCATCAAAATTACCCGCAAGAAGCGTCATCGATCGTCTAAAAAAAACGGTAGGCTGGCAAATAAAACAACCCTCCCTAAATGAATCATAAGGTGTCGATGGTAATAAAGACGGATAACGATTTATAAACTGCCCATCAACATTAACATGCTCACCCTGACCATAAACCATCAGGTAACTAGGATGTTCATCAAAAACACACACAGCCCTCTCTATTGCACCCAATGTATACAAGTCGTCAGAATTTAACCAGCCTATCAACGTGCCACGCGCACGTTTTAAGGCCCGATTTAATGCTTGGGCAGGCCCGTTATCCTCTTCAGAAAACCACCGTACACGAGGGTCTTGTTTACTAAACTCCGCTAAAAATTCAACGGTACCATCCGTTGAGCCTCCATCAGCAACAATAACTTCAATTTTGGAATAAGATTGTGCAAGAATAGACTTAATCGACAGCTCAATAAAGCCTCGTTGATTAAAACTCGGCATCAAAACAGAAACAAGTGGTAAAGGCATAGGTGTTATTTTTATAAAAACCTATGATTGTCTAAATAGATCTTGATTTGCAATAAACCATTCATAAGCTAAATAAAGTCCCTCTTTCAATGACGTCTGAGCTTGCCATCCAAGCGCATTAAGACGAGAAACATCCATTAATTTACGTGGCGTACCATCTGGTTTCGAGGCATCAAACACCAGTTTTCCTTTAAAACCTGTTATTTGCGCGATTGTCTCTGCTAACTCTCTAATCGTGCAATCAAGTCCTGATCCTACATTAATATGAGAAAGCATCGGCTGAGTATGTGTCTGATAAGTTTCTAAAGGCAAATTCATAACATAGATACACGCCGCCGCCATATCATCAACATATAAAAACTCGCGCATAGGTGTACCACTACCCCAAATAACTACTTCGCTTGATTGCTGTTTAACTGCATCATGAAAACGTCTTAAAAGCGCAGGAATAACATGGCTATTTTCAGGGTGATAGTTATCGTAAGGTCCATAGAGATTTGTCGGCATCACACTACGATAATCAGTGCCGTATTGACGATTATAAGATTCACATAATTTAATGCCGGCAATTTTGGCAACAGCATAAGGCTCGTTAGTCGCTTCCAATACACCAGAAAGTAATGCCGCTTCTGTCATGGGCTGTACCGCCAGCTTAGGATAAATACATGAAGAGCCTAAAAACAATAACTTCTGTACCCCGGCCAAATAGGCAGAATGAATAATATTTGCCTCAATCATTAAATTATTATAAATAAATTCCGCAGGATACGTATTATTTGCATGGATACCTCCCACTTTGGCAGCCGCCAAAATAACTTTTTGCGGTTTTTCTTGCAGCATAAAAGCCCGTACAGCAGCCTGGTCGATTAAATCCAATTCGGTATGGGTACGCATGATAATATTGTTAAATCCGGCATCAGTTAACTGTTTAACAATGGCTGAACCCACCATACCACGATGTCCGGCCACATAGATTTTTTCTTGTTTATCGCTCATCTCTGCTTATTCTCGACTTACCGAAACATTGTAACCTTCATTTTTCAATAGGGCATGCTTTCTGGCTTCATCAAAATCGAATGCAACCATTTCACTGATCATTTCCTGCAAAGTAATTTGCGGTACCCAGCCCAATTTCTCTCTGGCTTTAGTAGG
>CANGLL010000133.1 GCA_947454605.1 Methylococcaceae bacterium
TAAAAGAGAAACTAGAACCGGGAGCAACTTCTGATTTATCGGCGGGCTCAAAATCCGTAAAGCGCGGTTTATTACAGGTATTAACGCTACCACTTCGACTATTATCACCCACACCATAAGCACTCGCATGCGTTGCGACCGCCATTAAAATCAAAACACCTAGACCACGAGAAAGTGTCATTATCAGACTCCTTTGTATTGTTATTATCAATACAAAATATCTGGATAAAATAGATTGTCAAACGGGATAAGACCGATGATAACAATTAATTAATGCGTCACAGTTTGTCGTCACGCCTAATTAAAGTATGTCTTAACATCTTATAAATAATAACTAGAAGGAGTTCAAATATCATGGCTATAGCACTTAAGTTTGATCGTAAAAAGATTTGGTTATCTAAAAGGCTTTTAAAAATCATAAACCATATTAGCCATATACTTTCTTCTCCATTAATATCTAACTATGATGACATTAGAATCTGCTATTCCATCTGAAACAATATTAGCTTATACAGAAACAGACTTTATTGTTTATGACGAACAAACTTTAATATTACATGTAGACGAGTACAGTACGGGGCTGAATAAACTATATGAAACCCATAAAACCACTACCTGCACTTTTATCACGGCTTACAACCCTTACAGTCAGGTACTAAAAGAGTCCGTTAATATAGCGCGTAATAAGGACTTAGCGGCTGAACTTGATGATAAAGCCTTAAAATATTTACTCGCTGAAGGCATCCATCATTCTGGTGACTGGCCTGTTGAAGCTAGTTATTTGGTTTTAGGATTATCATACGAAGAGTCTTGTGAGCTGGGTAAAAAGTATGAGCAAAATGCCATAGTCTGGTGTGACTCAGACTGTCTACCAAAATTGGTACTGTTCAGATGATACAGGGGGGATTGATTCTATTTGTTTTTCATCTACCCCTTAAAAATGCAAATAAGCTAAAATAAATTTATACTTATCAAGCTACATGAGTCTAACCTATTTAAATTTAATACTATCTAAAGCTTCTAATGACCAAATTACCTAAGGGACTCTATGATCGGCTCATTCGTGAGGACGAATTAGAAGAAATAAATAAATTAGTCACCGACAATCAAGCCACTATTCGCATACCGTCATCTGTTGAAACTCGTGAATATCTAATCAATGAGCTTATTAATAGATTACCTGAGCTGTTAGATAAAATATCATCGTCAACTGGAGATGACCTTGCAAAATCTCAAGTGGAATTACAGCTTATTTCAACGCTTTTAAAAACAGCGCGTTTAGAAACAAAAAACACAATTGAATCAGACCTAATTGCTAATCCTCTTCAAGTTTTAAAGTCTATACATGAATCTAATATGCCGGGTATTTTTCCCATTACTGGGCTTCGCACTCCTTGGTTATTTAGTTCTTCTCGAAGTGAACCCTCTTTATTACAAGAATTAATCGCAGAATTACAGGCTGTTGATAGCGTCGATATTTTAGTGAGCTTTATCACATGGAGTGGTGTTAGAAAGATTATCGATATTCTAAAACAAGCTACCGCCGTGGATGCTAATGGACAATCAAGAACGCGGTTCAGAATTTTAACAACCACCTATATAGGCGCTACTGAAGCAAGAGCCGTTAACGCATTAGCTGAACTGCCCAATGTAGACTTAAAAATTTCCTTAGATGGCAGACGGACACGTCTGCATGCAAAGGCCTGGATTTTTAATCGGCAGAGTGGATTTGGCACTGCCTTTATAGGTAGTGCAAACCTATCAGAATCCGCATTAATTAGTGGAATCGAATGGACAGTTAAGCTCACCCAAGCATCAAATGAAGCAGTTTTTAAGAATGCTCAAGCCCATTTTGAAACATTATGGAATGATAGCGAGTTTTCACATTATGACCCTACAAATCAAGCGCATCGTGAAGCTTTAGAAAATGCCCTAAAGAAAGAATCAAGACATGGAAATAACCCAAGTAATATTTATGAACCCATTGCCATCCAATCATGGTTTGATTTAAGTCCCAAATCGTATCAACAAGAAATGCTTGATCGCTTAGCAACAGAAAGAGCGCATCAACGTTATCGAAACTTAGTGGTTGCTGCAACAGGCACTGGTAAAACCGTTGTAGCTGCTTTTGATTATGCAAGATTAGCAAAAGAACAAGGTGGTCATCCCCGTTTATTATTTATCGCGCATCGAATACAAATTCTCCAGCAGGCAATTTACACTTTTAGACAAGTATTGCGAGACACTAATTTTGCAGAATTACTAGATGGAAATAATAAAGCCAGTCAGCATGACCATTTATTTGCGACGATAAATACGGTACAAAGTCGGGATTTGATTACACAATATGGCGCTGATTATTGGAGCATGGTTATTATTGATGAGGCTCATCATTTACCGGCAAATTCTTTTGATAAATTTGTTTCATCTATCAAACCAAAAATTCTTTTAGGATTAACTGCCACCCCTGAAAGAACCGATGGAAAAAGCTTAAACCAATATTTCGATGCCAGACCAGATGGTTCCCCTGCTGTTACTTTACGTTTATGGGATGCCTTAAACCAAGAGTTACTTTGTCCTTTTGAATATTACGCCAGCCATGATGATATTGATTTATCGAATATCAATTGGAAAAAAGCTAATATCGATTCGGAACTGGGCAAAATAATTTCAGCCAGTGATATTCGTGCCCGCTCAGCTCTTTTAGCAACAGAATCATATGTCAGTGACATAAACAAAATGAAGGCCATTGGTTTTTGCATTAGTGTTAGTCATGCAGAATTTATGGCTGAGTATTTTAATGCACACGGTATACCAGTCATTGCGATTACAGGGCAACATAACCAACAAGAACGAGACTCAGCCATTAACAAGCTGACACAAGGCTTAATAAAAGTTATTTTTACTTGTGATTTATTTAACGAAGGCGTAGATATACCAGATGTAAACACTTTATTTTTATTACGTCCCACCCAGAGTCCCGTCATCTTCCAACAACAAATTGGCCGAGGATTGCGCTTAGCTCAAAATAAATCTAGTTGTTTAGTGTTAGATTTTATTGGTACCTATTCTAAAGAGTTTAGATTCGACATTTTATTAAGAACGTTAACGGGGCAAAATAAAGCTTCTTTAAAAGAATCTGTTGATAAGGGGTTTGGTTTATTACCAATAGGGTGCCATATCCAATTTGATCGAGTCGCTAGGGATAGAGTATTACAAAACCTAAAATCTGCACTAAAGCTCAATATAACGCGTTTAGTTGTAGAACTGGTTGCTTGGGCAAACACTAAAAACAAAAATGAAATTACGCTAAAAGATTTTTTAGTTGAGAACAGCTTAGAAATCACAGATATTTATTCTGGCAAATATTCTTGGACTGAACTCAAACGCCGTGCTCAAATCCCTACATTAAGCGAAGGGCCCAGAGAAACTGAATTATTGGGTAGGGTTGGAAGTCTATTATATGTTGATGATATAAAGATTTTAAATGCGTGGTGTGATGCTTTAGTACTCAATACAATAGATGAAATCCGAGTACAAATACTTGCGCATACTTTTTTAGTCAAACAAACCGAACTCATTACCTCCTTTGATTTTATTAACTTAATTAATCAACATCCCGCCATTAAAGACGAATTACGTGAACTAATTGATTGGCGCTTAGAGCAATCTATTCATCCATATTTGCACTTAGAAAACACGCCATCAACATGGGCATTATCTCTGCACAACCGCTACTCCAGATCGGATATTATTACAGCAATTGGATATGCAAACGCCAATAAACGACCTGCGTTTAGAGAGGGTTGTTTAGCACTTCCAGAACACAAAATAGAGTTGATGTTTGTGACGCTTGATAAAAGCACAGGTTTTTCAGAACGTGTTCAATATCATGACTATGCTATTAGCCCGACCTTATTTCATTGGCAATCACAAAATGTAGCTAGCTCTAAAAATCCTACTGGGAAACGCTATCTTGAAAGTGTGGGAGATGCCGATCCAAACGGCTGGCGGTTTTTTCTTTTTGTAAGAGAAAATCAAGATACGGCTTATGCGTCTTTGGGCGAAGCGGTATTAATAAAGGCTGAAGGAGAGAAACCTATTTCAATAACATGGCAATTAAAAAATGCCATGCCTATGGAGTTATTTAGACATTTTTCTATTCTTAAGTCAGCATGATAATTGAATCAAGTCATTATTATGCCTGTACAAATAACCTTTAGATTCCAGTTAACCAATGCCAGTGACTTACTTAAAGCCAAAAACTGGCAAGACTTACCTAAGCGTTACAGTGTGTTGAACTGATTTAGGTCTAGGTTACTCAACTTATAATAAAAACAATTATTCCAATCCAATCAGTGTAAATAAGGATCACATATGGCTGAACCCCAAATACTTCCGCAACATCTGGCATCACTTAGAGAGGCCATCATTGATGTGGTTTTTGGTCGCTCTAAAGAAGAACCCAAAGATATTAAAGCGCTTTTCGATTGGTTAGAAACTGACGGCTGGGAAGTTCTGATTGAATCATCACCCACAGATGTCTACGCCTTAGACATTAAAGCGCTGGCTAATTGGTGTTTTAATGATGAAGAGTTAGCGAGTTGGTGGGGCTATGACTTAAGCGAAATTGATGATCCCTTAAGACTTAAGTTCGCTAGAGAAAGAATGGCTACTGTTTTTGACGATGATGAGTTTCTTGTAAAATCTGTGTGTGCGGCTTACTTCGAAAACAATAATCAAGAGGGCGTTTATGTAGGCGCCTATTTAGATGTCCAAGGTCCAAATGGTATGACGCCCCATTGGCTAGGTATTTTTGTGAGTTATGAAGAGTTTCTACAAAATATTCGCATATCAGGGACGCTAGTTTTGTTAAATGACTGCCCTATGCTGACGGATGAATATCTTTTAGAACTTTGGCAATAATGGCGTTATGAAAGTTTACGTATACTGACAGTTTAGGTTTAACTTGATTTACTAGGTTAGCCAGACTAGACTAACCTTTTTTAGGAGTTAACCATGCACACCACTGTTAATATGTTGCAAGCTAAATCTTCGTTATCACGATTAGTAGAAAGTATTGAACTAGGCCAAGAGCATGAAATTGTCATTGCTAGAAATGGACGCCCTGTCGCAAAACTTGTTCCGATTGATGTAACGACTTCTAAGAATAGAATTGGTATTGCTAAAGGCTTGTTTGATGTGCCTGATACCATTGATGCGAATAATGCCGAAGTCGCTAAATTATTTATTGGCGAGTCACTCTCTTGAATTTGCTTCTAGATACTCATGTTGCACTTTGGGCAATTACTGATAACCCTAAATTATCACAAAAAGCGCGTGAACTAATAGAATCACCCAGATCAGTTATTTGGATTAGTTCTGCAACGCTTTGGGAGATTGCGATTAAGCACTCACTCGGTAAAGGTGATATGCCTGTTTCTAGCCAACAAGCAATGCATTATTTTCAAGAGTCTGGTTATCGCTTTCTTGCGATTGAAGCCGAACATACGATCGCTGTTGAAGCTTTACCCAATCATCATCAAGATCCATTTGATAGAATATTAATTGCACAAGCGTTAGTTGAGCCAATGCGCTTGATGACCCACGATCAACTGGTAGCCCTATACAGCGATA
>CANGLL010000134.1 GCA_947454605.1 Methylococcaceae bacterium
CTATTACTCGGGGTGTTGCCATTAACAATAACATCCACAACAGCCATGGCCGCTGCGGCGGATACCCGAGGTCCCACAGGTCCAGCGGGCCCAAAAGGAGCAACAGGAGCAACTGGTCCTGCGGGTGCTAAGGGCGCTACAGGAGTTCAAGGTCCTGCAGGAGCAACTGGATTACAAGGATTAGCAGGAGCTCAAGGGGCTACGGGTGCGACTGGCGCCACGGGTTCAGTCGGACCCACTGGGGCGACAGGCTTACAGGGTCTTCAAGGGGCTACGGGTGCAACTGGCGCCAAAGGTGATACCGGAGCGATAGGCGTTACGGGAGCCACAGGTTCTGCTGGCGCTACAGGATCTCAAGGGGCTACGGGCTCCAAAGGTGATACCGGAGCGGTAGGCGCTTCGGGTTCTATAGGTGCAGCTGGAGCCACTGGGCCTCAAGGTATCCAAGGTCCTACTGGCCCTGCTGGTAGTGGTGGTACCGGCGTGTCTAGCTATGGCATCCAAATATCGGGTGGCGCTTATACCGAAGGGGCTACAGGCTCACCTGTAGCAAGCGCCCAAGTAGGATTGGGTACAATGATGCTCGGTGCTACAGGTGCCCAAGGTGCTCCTGTGGGGATATTAATAGCGCACGGCTTGGGTGTACCGGGAATACCTCTTACATCAACCCCTTGTACAGAGCACCTATATGTCGATAGTTTTAGCGGTATAGACGTGTCTGTTCATCCTGTTCAATTTACAGTTTATATGCATGGTAAAGATTATCTTGGTGTCCCATATAGTGCATCACAGGCCTTAACTTGTTCTGTGCCTGCGGGTTCTGCTTCAGTAAGTTGTAATGATACGACGGATAGCACCCATGAAGGCCAAGTTAATGCAGGAGCTTCTATATGGTTAGATGTAGAGTCTCCTGCCGCAACGATTAGTCCTGATGCTTCCATTAAATGGTCTATAGAAATAAAAGATTGTATACCACCTGCTTAATAGATGAATACGATGTTGGGTAAACTATTAGATAAAAAGTGATTCGTGAGCACCGATTTTACTCAATTTGGAATTCAGGCAATAGACGCTCTCATTTGGGCTGTCAATTTGAAGCATTAATCTTTCTGAGGTTACGGTTGATAAAACGGGATTATATTAATTATTAAGGTAAAAACGGATAGTCATTAATTGACTATCCGTTTTTAGTGCAAAATGAGATAACAAGGGCTTTGTTAAATCACCATTTTGGGGACGGGGTTGCAAAAATCAGTGGTGCCGGTTGTAGTAATACCTGCTACACAAAAATAATAGGTTTGCCCAGGTATTAAATCAGTCACCTCAAATCGAGTTTGAGTGCTATTACCGATGATTTTGTACTCTTGTTCAACACCCGCAATCGCGGGGCTTTTCATCTTCCATATATACGCACCAGCGTGATCGATCAGTTTAGCAATTAACACCACAACGCCAGAGTTACTGCCGTCGATAACCGCTAATGTGGCTTTTTCGCGTGCAATCGGTTCTTTAGTAATGTCAAAGCCACTGCTTAATATCAGTGCCGCGACACCTGCAGATATTCTGTCTACATAAGCAGCAAGGGTGCGGAACATGGTGTCCACAATGGCTTCATTGTCATGCATGAGGGCTGTGGCGGCTCGTCCACCACCGGCAGCGGCTAATTCTGACGCCTCAAGTGCATCAATGGCAGTTTTTATGAGAGCCAAACTGATATCGGGAGTGGTGAAGTTAGGGTTAGCGGTCATTTTGAGTAGCACATTGCGGTAAAAAACAATTTTAACGGGGATGCTCAATTGAAAAAAAGATAACAGCACTTTGATATATTTCATGGGTTTAATCCTTAGGTTTTGTGGGGTTCCTAGTGAGTATACGCAGTTTCATTTTAAATATACTTTTATTTTCAATAATTTATTATAAAAATTTTAAGTAAATGTTAATTTTAAAGTAAATAACGGCTGTAAGTGCCACTCCTTATGAGGACAGCTATAATTTAGACGGTTAATTATTTAATTATCTCTGTGAGTATCTTAATCTTATGGGTGATTCGTTTAGCAGGTATTGTTTAAGATTTCGGGTGACGTATTAAAGCTCACAAAGTTTGAGTTAATGTGTTGATAGCAGGCATTGATGTTTACATGCCTTGTATCAAACCGTTACTGGAAGCGATCTAAGCTTTCAAAATAGGTCTGTTCGCTTACAAAAGTATGAACAAAGCCCATAAAGCGCCTGCTAAAGGTTTAATAGGGCGTGTTAAAGCGTTGACATTAATGATTAAAGGTCTGAAAAGGTGTATTAAAGGACTGATAGCGCTTGTTAAGGCTTTAATAGGTATTTTTAAGTGCTTAAAAAGATAAGTGAGTCCATTAATAATCACTATTAAAGGCGTGATAATTTAAGTCAAAAGGCCAATAACCATTTTTAAAGCGGTAAAAATGCCTGTTAAAGCATCAATACGGATTCTTAAAAAGCCGCTACCTATTTTGAAAGGCTTAACATTGGGTGGGAAGGCTTTCGTCAGTTAAATGAAAGCAGTCAGCAGATCAGTTAAGGCTTTAATAATGAGTGCAGTTGTTATGTCGTAATTTGTCGTAATTTTAAATATGAATTTGAGTAATATAAGCTTTAGTTTTTATGAATAAGAACTATAAGCTATCAGTATCATTTAACCAATCAAAGTTGTGGAGTACTTGACAATGGCAGTAAAAAAAATAAATAACCCTATTACATTGAGTGTATTAACGCTGGCAATTTCTGGACTTCTTGGCGCGTCCACCGCTATGGCAGACGAGTATCACAGTCATTCCCCTGTCTCTACGGCAGGTAACTTAGATACAACATTTGGCATCGGAGGTTTTGATGCGATTAATGCTAGTGCCGGTAATGATTACGGAAAAGCCGGTGTGGTGCAAAAAGACCGTAAAGTCGTTATTGCAACTGATATAGGTGATGTTGGTAATCGTAACATTCAAGTAAGACGCTTAAATGAAGATGGGTCCCCCGATACCTCTTTTGGAACGGGCGGTGCGGTGACTATTGATTTAGGTGCGGGTGATGACACAGTAACCTCCATAGCGCTTGATGTGCATAAGGGCAGAATTGTTATCGCGGGTTACCATACGGCGGTTGATAACACAACGGATGTAATCGTGGCTCGCTTAACAAAAGACGGTGTATTAGATGCGTCTTTCGGCACAGCCCTTGATGCTACACCGGATGGGGTTGTTGATATCAGTGTCGGTGCAGGTAACGATAAAGGTAATGCGGTGGCTATTCAAAAAGACAGCAAAATTGTTGTTACCGGGTCATCCGATTCAGGCACAGGCGCCAATATCGAAGTCATCCGCCTTAATACAGACGGTACCTTGGATGCGTCTTTTGGTACAGCCAACGATGGCACACCGGATGGTATTGTTAACGTAGACTTAGGGGCAGGTGATGATGTCGGGAATGCGGTAGCCATTCAAGAAAATGGCCGCATCGTAGTAGCCGGTAACCATGTAGTCTCAGGTTCTTCTGACATAGTGGTGGCTCGATTTTTGACTGACGGCACATTGGATGCTTCTTTTGGTACCGCTAATGATGGTACGCCCGATGGGGTTGTGGATTTAAGTTTAGGGGGGGGTGATGACACGGCTAATTCTGTAGCCATTGTGAGTGATGAGAATGACGATAATAAGCAAGATCACGGCAAAATTGTAATTGTGGGTAGTTCTGTACAAGGTGTTTCGCCTAACCAGTCAAGCAATATCGAAGTTATTCGTCTCAATAAAGAGGGGTCTTTAGATACGACATTTGCTGCCAGTGGGATTGCAAATTTAGACTTTGGTGCAGGTGATGATCTAGGCAATTCAGTAGCGCTTCAGAATAATGGTAGGATTGTGGTGGCAGGTAGTCACTTTAACGCGGGTTCTTTTGATATGGTTGTTGCACGATTTTTGAGTAATGGCACATTGGATCCTTCGTTCGGTGCTGGGAATAACGATGGCACACCGGATGGGGTTGTTGATATTTCTGTAGGCGCTTCTGATGACACGGCTAACTCGGTCGCTTTACAAGGCAATATGAAAATTGTTGTAACAGGATCTTCAGTTCAGTCTGGGTCAGCCAATATTGAAGTCGTGCGTTTATTACAGCATTAATGCTTAGTTAGTTTTATTTATAGTGGTCTCAGCTTAACCTGACCGATTCTTTTAGTTTATCGGTCAGGTTAAGTTTTCTTATCCGCGCTATCGACAGTCATCTGTATGTCTATAAAGCCTTTTCTCACACTAATCGCTATGATTTTTATAGTCGCTAGTGTTTTTTTTAAGTTTCAATCGACTGAATCTTTAGGTTCGCGGTTGACGCTGGCATCCACTAAACCTGAAGTTGTCGCTAAATCTAAAGTTATCGTTAAACCACTAAAAGCGGACGTAGTGGTAATTACGCCCATCAAAAATAGGCCCTTACAGGCTCAGGTGCTTAATGAAACACCCTTGCAAGATAAAATTGAACAAGATCAAGAGCAAGAATACATTAGCAGCGCATTGCAACTGATTAATAGCCCCCAACATGAACAACGTATTGAAGGGCTTGAAGCATTATCAACTTATCAAAAACCAGAGACAGAAGCAGTGCTCGCGCAATTATTAGTAAATGATGAAAACGCAGAAGTACGAAATATGGCGGCATTAAATTTGGGCTCATTTCACAAACTATTAGATTCAACCCTTTATGATCTTATGTTTGCGCTGGCTGATACCTCAAAAGAGGTGCGATTTAGTGCCTTATCTACGCTTGAAAATACGCTGGCGGGCTTAGAAAAAGCCTCAGATAACTACCAGACTATTTATGCGCAGTTATCTCTTAAGGCTAGTAGTAAAGAATTACCCCACGATATTGGTGAGGCTATTAGTAAATTAGTCGCTCAAGAATCTCTTAAACTCAGCAACCCATCTAATATCTAAGTAAAAATAATGCGGAAGGTACTGCCTTGGTTAAGGGCAGTTTCATTCACACGATAATACTCATTAAATAGCTGGCTATGAAATGGGGGATCAATGCCAATCCCCTGATCGCTTACCGCAATACAGGTATGCCCGTGTGTTTGGTAACATTCATTATTAATCCATTTATCAAACAGCAAGAGGAGTCGATGAATAGCCGAATCGCATCAACTAGTTTTGTTTGTTCTAGATTTTTCCACGCCATTTAAATACCTTAAAGAGTCATTTATGTTGTGCGTATTATCTCATTTAGAGCCGATTTTGACTGGGTTCGTGCAAAGGTCTCAAAATTAATTATTTCTGGTGAAATGTCGGACTGAGTCGCTATTTAAAGGCTTATTTTATGGCGTTTTACTGGTTATTATCATGATGATAACGCCGCAAGAATGTCGGAATTTGTCGGAATTTGTGCTTATTTGTCGTGAATATAGATTTCAATAGCTTGTAATATCAGCACGGAATCAACTAAATTTAAGGCGATATATGAACCAAAGCACTATATTAAAACCATTGGCGATTGCACTATTACTGGGCGTAGTACCGTTAACGATGACATCAACAGCCGCCATGGCGGCGGCGGTGGATACCCGAGGTCCTACAGGGCCGGCTGGTCCAGCGGGCCCTA
>CANGLL010000135.1 GCA_947454605.1 Methylococcaceae bacterium
AACAATATCATTATGTCTAGGTATCACAAACCTAAACCCAATAGTTTTTCTCTCTCTTTTATATAGTTGTAGTTCAATTTGCATACCAGTATCTCTATTTATAGCTTCTATAGCTGGTTTTAAAACTGCACTTATTAAATTAGTGGTGGTTTTGTACTTGGTTTCTTCTAAATCAAGTAGTAATCGAACATCTTCTATAGTTATATAAGGTATATCTTTAGGTTTTTCACCTAATTCACATTTAATATACATATAAAGTTTTAACACATTAAAAGAACGAAGATTTTTTATTTCATCTAGTTTAATTGTAGTAAAAAACCTGTTTAGTTCTGATATATAAAAAAATATATTTTTCTATCTAATTGAATCTTTAAATCAGTTAAGGTTGGAGGTGCAAATAGACATTACCTTTAGTCTAGTTAAAGCAGTTTATAATTTTTTCTCCATCATTGGCATACTTACGATCATCGATCCAATACCCTAATTTTGTCAATCAGCGCTGACAAATTTCCATCTGTCAGCATTAAAAATTTTCATAATGTTAATCAGTTTATACCTGATACATCTTCAATTTTGCAGAATGCAACTTTTTAATATTTTATCGTTATTTATCAAGTAATTATTAAATAACACCTCATCTTTAATATAAAAGGTATATGGTTTTTTATTAGTGTTTCTATGCTTGTCTGTGTAAATTACTTCATAAAGATTAAATCCGGCCTCCCTAATTTCTTTAATAATACGTTCTTTGTATTTATTTAAGTCATAGACAGTTATATCTAAAACAGTAGTCATCGATGCTTGTTTTGCATCAAAGAACCCTGCTTCTATTGCCCCCGCTAACTTATCAGCTTTTATTATCTTAAATTTATCATCAATGATTGCTCTTGAGAAAAATTCTTCATAACTGAAGAACCTTGTTACTTCGATATCACTCCCTAAATACTCTTTGCTAAAGTAATAAATGTCTTTAGCTTTGCCGTGTATCATTCGTCCACGACCAATAGCTTGTTGAGTTTCACTGAGTGAATAATGCTCACTGACAGCTCGTTTCTTATCATTTATATATATCTGAGATTTATGATTAAATACAGTGCCATCTTTCATTCTGACTGGAGACTTTGCATACGTAAATGAGTCATTACGCCAATCACCACCCGCCTCATTAAATATTGCCCATGTATGACTTTCTATTACGCTTGGTGGTAAGCAATAACGACCGAGAATAATCAAGCAATCCACATCATTAAGCTTATTTAATCCTCGTAATCCACCGAAATGGGCAAAGTCTTCAATACCTAGTTCATTAGCCAAGTAAGCATCAAAATCTTCAAAACCAGCAGTTTCTAATAATTTATTAATCTTTTTATCTTTAATTGTTTTATGGGTAATCAGCCCCACCGTTTTTCCATTTGTTGTATATTTCTCGGTTAGTTTTTGTAACCCAAAAATAACATCAGCAAGAACACCCTCTTGTTTTAATTGTTTTTTAGTGAATGTTTTATTTTGCAACTGGTACAGATTAATGTCATCTTTAGATTTGACACTGATCGAATGAAATTCAACATCAGGCAACAGTTTCTTGACTATTGATTCACTGGCAGTTGCATCAAGAAACAATGTAGGAATATCTCTGTATCGAGGGGCTACCGTTTTGATAACTGACTGAATAATTTTATCATCAACAACACGCATACCATTCAAGTAGTTTGTTTCTTCAGACATAGCATAAAATGTTATGTTCTTAAATAATTCAGAATATTTTTCTGCTGACATTTCTTGTCTGGATATTGATTCGGTATTTATTTTAAAATTTGGCGGTGGATCTGGGTTGTTATGGACTGCGTCTAGGAAAATGGCGACTTTATGCTCCATGATAGCCTCTTTAAGTTCCTTACCATTTCGTACAGATGTTATTATTTCAGCAACACTAGAAAAACGACTATTTCTCGTTTCACAAGCATCATCTTCTACTTTAAAAATATCTTCATCAATAATCAGATAGTCGGGGCTCCATATAGTATTTGATGGTTCATCATCAGCAGTAATGCCATTAAAATATTTTGCTGGTTGATTAACATACTCATTATGGGTCATGACACGTATATTCTCGATACCATTAAATTGCAATGTGTATTTACATTCTGCTTGGTATAAGCAGGATTCACCATCATCTGTTCCACCACGGCAAAATTCTACTGGGACTAATGCCTTATCTACAGAATCATTTTCACAAAGTAATCTGCGTCCCTTTAAATGAGTTAGTCTGCTTTTACTTGAGAGATTCTCTGCGAATGTTCTATTTGCTGAGCGTTCCCTTCTTATTGAGTGAAATGTCTTTCTAATCTCTTCTGCTAATGCATGAGACTTCACGAGATAGATTATTTTTATTTTCCAGCTCATCTCCTCTAATATTCTTAGTACAGTATAAGTTTTGCCGGCACCTGTAGAAAAATTTATAAATCGTGATTGCTTGTCCGCTAGAAAAGCGTTAATAATTGCCGTTAACTTTAATGAAGCGTCTATGGGTGATAAGAGTGGCGGAAGTTCCTCTTTAGAAACATGAGGTACCTGCTTATTTCGTGATGTTCCTGTTATAGGTGCCCAACCATGCTGTTTGGCCAAATTTACTAATATGCCAAAATTAGGTTTGAAAGAACCTGATCCAGTTTTTCGTAGTTGATCGATTAGATCTTTTTTTAGTTTTTTCCTGTTGGTAGTTGACCAGTGTGCTTCCAATAAAGGTAATGCAGAGTTTCCCAGTGCATTTATCACAGCAGCATTGACGGGTAGTCTTTCGTGATACCCTAAATCCCTTGGTATATAAGATAGGAATTCTTCAACACGTGAAGCATCTTCAGGTAAGTTACTTTGTAATCGTAGCTCAGGTTTTTTGTAAATACACTTTTCATTCACCTTGAAAACGTTGCAATCAGGATTAAAGTAAGCATCTGAATCGTGTGATAACAGGCATGCCAATTTGTGATTTGCATTATCATCATATTTGATTGTAAATTCGGATAACTGATTATGAAGATATGCTTCAATAATCTCGTAAGCTTGAGTGAATCTTGATTTAAGACTGTCCACACCATCACTAATGTTATGTACGAGATCGGATTTAATGCCAAACTTTAAGCCTTTTCTAGACGAGTAAAAAAGGTAAGCAATTTCTTCTAACTTTAATAAATCTGAGCGTAATTTCTTAATATCAAGATCAGCATCATTATCTTTGGTATCAATATCAAATTGAATAATCCCATTAACTACTGTTTTATCACAGTAGGCATTTTCAGTGTTATTAAGTACCAAACAAGGAAAGAATACTGGAATTTGAAGCTTTAAGATTCTTTGTTTCTCCTCATCAGATTCTGCTCTTATTCGCTCTACTTGAGCTTTAAATTCACCGCTTCTGATTCTTGGGATGATTTTATCTAAAGTGACAGTAACAACTTTATCTGCATAAAGTGATTCCAGATAACTTACATAAATATTATTGTCCATGTTTACTCCATGGGTATTTGAACTCCCTCAGTTCTTATGATGTTGAGGGAGTTTATTAACTATTCAACTAAAATTAGTTAGCCCTTTTTGCTGTTATTGTGCAGATGTTATCTTGTTCATATTGCTCTATTGCAGAATAAGGGTATCGCACAGCGGAACCAAATTTAATATAAACAGGTGGCAATCCTTTTTGTCGCCACGATTGAAGCGTTATGATCTTTAGCCCCCATCTATTGGCAAGTTCTTTATCCGTATAAAATTCTTTTGTCATATAAATCTCTCTTTTAAAGTATAGGTAACAAAAGTATTTATACAAGTAAAAAGTGACTGCATAACATTCCATAAGGTCATATAGCATTATGTTATCCATAATAACCAATTTTTGATGCTAGTAGGGTCTAGCACTAGGATCTGGTTCAAAGTAGAGCTAGAGATCATCTAACGTGCGTTAATTTATAAAATTATCTATATTAATAATACATAAGCAATACTAGATATTGCGAGCGAAGCGATGCGTTAACGTAGTGAACTCCATTAAGACCTAATAGAGTCAGCATTAAATTTTATTTAAGCAATTTTAATATCTATTTAATGTATATTTTGATCAAAATAAAACCAATATCTAACTTTTTATGCTAATTAACATCAACTAGAATCAAACTAAAGTGCGTTAAAATGTAAAATTACCTATTGCTTATATAATATAGAGAATTTTATAAATTAACGCAAAAAGTACTCAAACAGATCCAATTGATATCATTATGCTTAAACTAACAGCAATCAGATGCTAATTAATCCCTTCGGGATGCATCGCTTCGCTCGCTGGTTTAACTTTATTTGATGTTAGCTAGATGTTTAAACTCTAAAACCAATAACAATAAGCATCAGTCTAAGACAATCAACTATAGAACCAGATTCAAACAGCATCTGATTCCGCTGTAGTTTCCGCACCAAAATACCAACAGCATCAAGCAAAGCATCTGATACTTTCTGCGCAACCCAACCATCAAACTCAACCAGTGTATAGGTCAACTAGAGCCAGAATCTGGTTCGGTTATTGGATTCTTCAGCATCTGGATCAATGTCCAACAAACACTTGTATTTCTAACACACCATTAATAGATGGTTGGTATGTTAAACAAATCCCCTTAAATGTTAATTATGTATGTTAATCAAGTTATGTTAGAATAACCCATGTTAATAAACTCATAAGGATCATTATGAAATACGGTTATGCACGAGTTTCCACCAACCAACAAGATACCCAACTTCAAATCCATGCTCTACAAGCAGCGGGTTGCTCAAAAATTTACCAAGAAACGATGTCTGGTACTAAAACCGATAGACCCGAACTGAACCAATGCCTAAAAGCAATGAATATGAATGATGTACTGGTAGTATGGAAGCTAGATAGATTAGGTCGCTCATTACAGCATCTGATTCAGGTAGTGAATACCTTAGAAGCCGAGCATAAAGGTTTCCAGTCACTTACCGAGAACATTGATACTACCAGTCCAACAGGTAAGTTAATCTTCCATATATTTGGCTCACTGGCTGAATTTGAACGGGGTCTGATACGACAAAGGGTTATAGCTGGATTAGACGCATCTCGCAAGATGGGTACCAAATTCGGTAGACCAGAAGCATTAACAGCCAAAGATAAAGAGATGGCTATCACTATGTTTAATGGTGGTGCTACTAAAGGTTCTATTGCCCAACATTTTGGCGTTGCTAGACAAACTATCTATGCCTTGTTGAAGGAAGTTGAACCGAATTAAAGCTGTTTATAAAGGTCTGTTGGTATCTGATTCAGTTAATTAGTTATAGAATAATGACCCCTCCACTTTGGCGGGACACAATTAACCGCAATTGGCAGATCAAGTGCGATAACCAATTGATTTATTGGGATAGAAGAGAGGCGACCAACCATCCCTCTCCCTCCGCCACTATCTTAAATGCATTTAGGTGCATTGATGATCATCACCTATTCTTGGCCAAGCCGTTAACACCGCTTTAACGACGGTCGCTAAAGGAATA
>CANGLL010000136.1 GCA_947454605.1 Methylococcaceae bacterium
ATACACTTAGCAATATAGAGATAGTCTCAGTTATTGCGAATCAGGCGAAAGATGATTTAGATTTGGCGGGCATCATTAAAAAAGCGATCGGTAAAGCAGATCCCGACAGCACATTAACCGAAGATGAATGGTTCAGAATGGCACGCTTCTATTATCAAAAAATGAAAATAAAAAAACCTTTAAGCATTTGCAAAATACTCACAGACAAACAAGCCTTTTATGATTATATTGTCTTAATGCAATTATTTAAAAATGATAAGAAACCCAGTAAAGCCTTCTTATTGCTGTTACAAAAATATTGCTCAAAAGAGGTGGTCAGTAAAGCCAGCAAATTGACTCAAAAACGCATATACCATCGTGCAGATATCAATGTGGACGTGTTATATAACAGCCCAAAACTTTATGCGTGGGTGAAAAGCTTCATAAAATCCATTAACGCCCACAGCTCTGAATTTGATCCTTTGTTACTTGATTGTTTATTTGCTTAAGAATTATCTATATCCTTATAAGTTAACTTTCTTCAAGAGTTTTGGAGGTGTTGAAAATGACTAAAGAAAAACTGACCCTGCGTAACTGCACCTTTGCTTTGAATGCAAAGCTAATTGGAATGATTTAACTAAATTACTTGATGAAAAATAAACTAAATACTACTTTCTTTAAACTTTATTAACAACGGTATCTACAAATGACAACATCAACACCCAGCAAATGGGAACTTGTAAAAGAAATAGCAAAAGAGTTATGCCTAAAAAACAATGGCGGAATTACCATTGATGACGTGAAAATCAAGTTTGAAGAACTTTATCCCCATAGAACATCTAGTGATGTTAGTGACGACTTAAGAATGATGACGATTAACTCACAATCAAGATTAAGTCATATACACATTTATGGCAAACCCAGCATAAATAGTAAACTTAGAAACCCAAAAATTAGAAACTCAAACAAAGAATACCCACGCATTTCAAATCCAAAAAACGCACGAGACGTTTTATTTTATTTAGAAGATTATGGTGTTTTTGAAATATATGATCCTTCCAAACATGGTATATGGGAGATTGTATTAAATGATGATGACGTAAACTTTATAGCTAAACGCTATGACAATTAAGTTAAAATTCGTTATACATTTAAAACACTTACCGCACACAAATGAACCACCCAATTTATCTTGATTACGCCGCCACTACGCCTATGGCACCAGAAGTTGCTTTAGCAATGGCAGAGTGTTTAACTTTAGAGGGTGAATTTGCCAACCCTGCCTCTTTACAACATATCTTTGGTGAACGAGCTTACAACCTAGTTGAAAAAGCGCGTACAGATATTGCAAACTTTTTTAACTGCAAAGCATCCGATCTTGTTTTTACTTCAGGTGCAACAGAAGCTAATAACCTAGCCATAAAAGGCTTAGCGCTTAGCCTACAAAATAAACGCAAACACATTATTACCAGCGCCACAGAACATAAAGCGGTTATAGATACCTGCAAATATCTTGAAACACTTGGTTTTAACGTCACCTATTTAAAACCTGACAATAATGGCCTGATTGAACTAGACACTCTTTTAGCAGCCATCACAGAAGATACCTTCTTAGTTTCATTAATGCATGTAAACAATGAAACCGGTGTTATCCAAAACATCAAAGAAATTGCACAAGCAATTCAACATAAACACCAAACACACCCAGATAACAAAATATACTTTCATGTAGATGCCGCCCAAAGTGTAGGCAAACTTAATATAGACCTAAGCCAAACCGCCATTGATTTATTATCTATTTCAGGGCATAAATGCTATGGTCCCAAAGGCATTGGTTGTTTATATATCCGCAACAGAAAACAACAACGGCTAATGCCATTAATGCAAGGTGGTGGCCAAGAATACGGACTCCGCCCCGGTACCTTACCTACTCATCAAATAGTTGGCATGGGCACCGCTATCAAACTAGCGAGTGATTCCTTACACAAAGACAATCAACACACACAACACCTTGCCAACCTATTAACTACAAAACTTAAGCAGCTCGGTGGTGTGTATTTGAATGGTCATCAACATCAAAAACTTGCTACCATCATTAATATTAGTTTTGATGATGTCGGTTCAGATTCTTTATTAATAAGACTCCGAGATCAAATTGCTATTGCAAATGGTTCAGCTTGTAATACAGGTACCATCGAAGCATCCCATGTGCTCAGGGCTATGGGTATTGAAGGTGATAGACTTTACGGTGCAATCCGGATAAGTATCGGTAGATATACAACAGAACAAGATATTCAAAGGACTGGAGAAATAATTTGTAAAGAAGTATTAACCTTAAGACAACTTGCCTTGGAAGATTAAACAATGCTTGGTAAAAAAATCCTCAATAATCTCTACTGGCATATAGACCTAAACGCAGATCAACCAGAAGAATTTCAAGCACGCATTACTCAAGCAGAAAAACTTAGTAGTTTAAAAGCCGGTGTTGATTACAACATCGTAAAATATGACCTTAACAGTCAAATGCTGTCTTTGCTCTGGTATCCCGACTTTTTTAGCCAAGCTTTCCCTGCTTTAGAAACTAGTTATCGCATTGATCTTGACGCAGAGCGCGTTGAAAAGCGTAGTTATCAAACGTCCATCAATCCACCAATACTGCACCGCAAAGAATTACTCATCAGTGCCACCGATCCCCGAAGTGATCAATTTAAAGAACTTACGAACAGCGCTGAGCAACTAGGTTTATTTGAAGACACCATTCATATTGGCTTTAAAAAAGCATGGGAAAACCTCATTGCAGAAAAAGGCTTTCAAGTCATTGATCATCAATTTGTACCCATTGGCAATGATGAAGCCAGCATTGAACAAAGCGAACCTAATACCAACTCCAGCCAAATCTCCAGACACTTAACTGCACTCTCTAGAAGCAATCTATCAGCACCTATGCAATGTTTAGCGAGACATGGGTACTTAGATGGCCGTTTAACCGTCTTTGACTACGGATGTGGCAAAGGAGACGACATAAGAAACTTAATGGCTAATGACATTAAGGTTTCTGGCTGGGACCCGCATTACGCACCTGATCAACCTAAAAATGAAGCTGATATTGTTAACATTGGCTTTGTGATTAATATCATAGAAAATTATCAAGAACGACTAGATGCCTTATTAGGCGCTTACGCTTTAAGCCGCCAAGTATTAGTTGTTTCTGCTATGTTAACGAACCAGAATGCGTTTAAAGGTCAATCATACAATGATGGCGTTATTACGCTTAGAAATACATTTCAGAAATATTTCACGCAAGCAGAACTCAAAGAGTTTATTAGCGACACACTTGATGCGGATGCCATTCCGGTTGCCCCTGGTATTTTTTATGTCTTTAAGGATACTGACGCAGAACAACGGTTTTTAGTTAAAAGACAGCGTAGCCAACGTAATGTTTTACGCTTAACGTATCGCTCCGCTAATCCTAAACAACCTAAACTATCTCGAAACGAAAAGAAATACCTCGCTTATCAGCACCTGATTGATCCACTTTGGCAAAAGACCCTAGAGCTTGGGCGATTGCCAGAAAAAACTGAAATAGAAAACTTAATTGAAGTAACCCAAAGCTTTAACACCATTAATAAAGCCCTGCAGTTTATGTTGGGGCAATTTGATGAGGCATTATTAGAGCTGGCCCGTCAAAATCATATAGATGATTTACATCTTTATTTTGCTCTACAAACTTTTGCTAAACGTAAACCTTATAAGCATTTAGAAACCAGTTTACAAAAAGATATAAAAGCCTTTTTTGGTGATTATAAAAATGCCGTTGCATCTGCTACAGCGCTGTTATATCAAATAAGCAATACCGAATTAATTAATGCAGCTTGTTTAAAAGCGACCGAAGAGGGTTTAGGTTATTTAGATACCGAAGGTGCCTTGCTATTACATAGCTCTTTAGTGGAACAGTTGCCGGTTATATTACGGATTTATATTGGTTGCTCCACCGTTTTATATGGTGACATCGAACAAACTGACCTGATAAAAATACATAGCCAATCAGGTAAACTGAGCTTAATGCGCTATGACGATTTTGATAACAAGCCGTTACCCTTATTAATAGAACGCGTAAAAATCAACCTACGAGAGCAACTGTTCGATGTGTATCAATATGGTGATGAATATGAACCAACCTATCTATTCT
Source organism: Methylococcaceae bacterium (assembly GCA_947454605.1). Classification (GTDB taxonomy): domain Bacteria; phylum Pseudomonadota; class Gammaproteobacteria; order Methylococcales; family Methylomonadaceae; genus Methylobacter_C. The sequence continues at coordinate 4,169 of CANGLL010000136.1, forward strand.
TAAAATCCAGGTACATTAATGAAGAACACCCAAATTATGCAGAGCAATTAAACTTTGATGAGCAATTAGGCTCACTTAATTTATTTGAGTTTAAACATCACGGTCCTAAACCACAGCATTTTAGAGAAGTTCTAAGTAACGCGCGTTGGGAAATTAAAGGCTTTGAGTTAATGCGTAGCCAAACCATTCCAGATCTTGATAGCCTTTGCGGGCAAAATTTAAGCTATAGACACTTAATTGAATGTGGTGAAACACAGGCTAAAACAGGATTAGAAAATACACCCAAACAAGCGGATAGTTATACCGCTTTATACGATTTAGCCACTAACATATTAGACCCAGTGATTGACTACTTTGGCATGATAAAGCTGAGCTATGGTTTTTGCTCACATGATTTAGGCAAGCACATTAAAGGGCGCGTTGCCCCTAAATTAGATCAACATGCAGCGCACGAAACAAACAGCAAAAAAAATATCATCTGCCCACGCTTAGGTGCTGCCGTTGACTTTATCGTTGAAGACGAAAACATGCGAGAAGTGGCGGATTGGGTAGCAGAAAACACGCCCTTTGATCGACTGTATTTTTATGGCGAAGATAGGCCCATACATGTGAGTTACGGGCCTGAGCAAAAAGGTGAGTATATTGATTTGGTAATGACAGAGAGCGGGAAGCAAGTGCCTAGGATTAGAAAACTGTGTTAAGGTGGTTACGCCACATCACTCTTAATTGATTTTATAATCATGAAAACGGACACCCTGTTTTACCGCTTATTTCTGCGTCAGCCGAAACTAGCGCTGGAGTTATTAGGGCTAGATTATCCTAATGATAGTTATCAATTTAGCTCAGAAGAAATAAAGCAAACAGCGTTTAGAATCGACGGTTTATTTAAACCTGTTACCGATAATCCAAATCAGCCACTCATCTTTGTTGAAGTTCAATACCAAGCTGACAATGATTTTTATGGGCGCTTATTCAGTGAGATGACCTTATATCTTTATCAAAATAAGCCAAAACGTGATTGGTTAGTATTAGTCATTTATCCACACCGGACAATTGAAAAAAAGCCCAGCATAGAGTTTTTACCGTTCTTAAACTTACCCCAAATCCATCGCATTTATTTAGAAGATTATCAAAATCGATCTGACTTATCACCCTCACTAGAATTTATTCGCTTGATTGCCAGTGATAAACAACAGACAATAAGCCAAGCTAAAGCATTAGCAGAGCGACTTGATAAAATAGACTTAGATGGTTTGGATCTTATTGAAACAATATTGGTTTATAAGTTACCGCACTTAAACCGCGAGGAGATTAAAAAGATGTTATCAGTATACGAAATCAAATTACAAGATACC
>CANGLL010000137.1 GCA_947454605.1 Methylococcaceae bacterium
TAATGGCGGTCGCAACGCATGCGAGTGCTTATGGTGTGGGTGATAATAGTCGAAGTGGTAGCGTTAATACCTGTAATAAACCGCGCTTTACGGATTTTGAGCCCGCCGACAAATCAGAAGTTGCTCCCGGTTCTAGTTTCTCTTTTAGGGCGTCGGGTAATACGCATCCAGAGACTATAAAGGTGAGTGTTAAAGGTATTCCTGCCGTTATTAACGTCGGTGCTAAAAGTCCCGGTACTAGTGTTGTCGTGCACGGTACGCTACCAGCTGAATTAAAAGGCGAGTACGCAAAAATTCTTATTGAGGCACAAACTAATTGTAAAGGCACGGGTAGCTGGTTAGTAAAAATTACTGAATAGCTATTTATGGGTTTTAAGCCATTTCTTTTCTAGTGTTATAAAGACTTTATTTGAGAGTAATGCCGGATAAAGTGCGAGCATAACCACTGGAAACCAGCGTAAATGCAGGGTGAGTAATAAGCCAATATGGAATAGTATCCCTATTACGATGCTCACTCTACGGGTGTATCGGTTGAGCAAGAGGAGTGGAAATAACACTTCCCAATCTCTTATAAACCAAACCAGTAGCGCTAATAGGTGCTTTATTAAAGCAGAATCCATTAGCAACCAACCATTCCAACGTGAATATTCTGGATTAATTAATACGTAGTGCAACAGGGTGCCGTTTTCCCATTCTAAGCTCTGGAATTTAACCCAACCTGAGACAAAATAAAGCAAAGCAATCTGAAACTGTATAAGCCGTAACGGCCAAACCGCGACTTTTTGCTGGGTTTTACTGAGAGCGGCATCAACTGACCACGCGTTTCCACAGGGGGCTAGCATTAAATAAAAACACATTATTTTGAGTATCGCATCATCTCCATCCAATATTAATGGATTTCGATTCCATAGAGACACCCAAATGAGCCAAGTCATAAAGCTACTGGCCCGACTTTGCCAACCTATCATCATAAGAAAAGCCGACACTATCCCCGTGCTAATAATGGCATAGGCGATGGTATTGGCATGCCCGTCTACAGGGATAAAAAATACAGACCAACTGCCACCATTTTGTTGTGCAATTTGCTGTATATCGCCTAACCAACCGGAATGACTAAATTGACTGTTGATATAGGGCAATAGTTCTAAGAAATAGAGCGCCGACAAGCCCCCGAATAAAATTCTTAAGACTGCATATTGTCTTGCGTCGATTAATTTAAACCAAAGCGTGTGCCATGCGTGCTGCATTACTGGCTCTCCCATAGGATCGTATCTGTGCGATATCCGGCATGAGGTAAGTCTTTAAGATCTGGGTAGAGTTCGTATTGGTGCCCTACTAATTGCGTGGCAGAGGGATGAGTAACGGTGTCTGCTTGATGTTTTGAATAATACTGCGCAAAAGCTTTAAATAAGTCGGGATTATTTTGATTGATTAAGGTTTCTGTTAAGCGATAGTAACGGCTGGTATTGCTAAAGACAGAATAGGGTTCATGGTTATGCTTTAAGTTGCTAAATAGAGCCGTGCCAGCGCAGTTTATTTCGCCAGTCGTTTTATCCGTGTCTAGGCTATTACAAACAGATAAATATTGATGGTACTTGGGGCTTTGGGGAGCAAAAAAATCCCAATATTGTTGATTACCTGTTAGATCAATATAAGCGCTTAATAAGTGCGTTAGCGGATTGTTGTTATTTAAACTGAGGGGTAATGTCCACCATGCGATAGCTGTCATATGGAATACACAGAAAACAACGATTAAAGTGTTTTTAAATGACATGAACATGATGGAGGATTAAAGTGCAGTGCACGATTTGGTTCGGGAATGTTGGAATTATTTTAAGCCAATAAGACCTTTTCTGCTGTGGCTAAGGGTAAAAACAGCACGTTGGGTAAGTCGATAAGCGGGCGAAAACCATGGTGTTGATAAAACTGCACGGCTATTTCATGTTTGGCATCCACAATCAGTGCATAGGATGCGGGGGCGGCGGTCATCGCTTTAATGGCGGCATCGGCTAAGAGGGCTTTGCCTAAGCCCTTGCCTTGATAGCGTTGATCTACCGCTAAGCGACCAATACGTACCGCCGGTAGGGTGGGGTAACGCGGTAAGCGTTTCAGGTCTTCGGGTGGTAAATCAGGTGTGGCTATGCTGGCGGCTGCGATGGTGTAGTAGCCGGCTATTTGTTCATTACTGACATCGATGGCTACAAAACAATTAGCGATATGCCGGCGAATATCTTGGCTTACTTGCGTCTTAAAGTATTCGTCGAGCTTTACTTCACCGCTGGAGAATGTTTTACGGGCGTGGCTGTTTTGTAAGGCTTCAAGCCGAAAAGGTGCGGTCACTGACTGCCAAACAATTCACGATGCTTAGCAAAGGCGCGTGTGAGTGCTGCGTTGGGTTCGGGTGGGTTAATAATACTTTCTGCAAACAGGCGTTGATCATTGAGGGATAGACTGATGATATCGTTTGATTCTATCGTTTGTCGCGCCGCTTCACTGGATGCGCTCACTACAAAATCGGTCAAGGTGCGACCTTGTATTTCGGCGGCACGCTTAAGCATCGCATGGATATGCGTGGGTAGGCGGGCTTCGAGTCTGGCTGTTGGAGGGGTAGATGCTTTCATGTCTTCAATATACGGCAAACTGCCGGATAGCGTCAACTATTGTTCGATTAGTAGCTGAATCTGGGTGAGTGTTTTAAACAAGACTTTTGGGGATTATGACTATAAAATATTATAATTCAGCTACATAGGCTGTTTATATAAATTAAATTCTACGTGTTTTTGGCGGATAAAAAACGTAATCCGCAGTTGGGAGTTTGCAATATTTTTCCGACCCCCTCAAAAAACCTGTGCTCGATTTTTTTCGCGGTTGTAAAGTCAGATGAGTTTTTAAAAGTTGCGATCTGTGGATGGGATATAGAATCTGCAGATCGCAAAGCGCAAAATTTTGTTGTCGCGCTTTAAATGCTTAAATAGGGGCTCTATTTATCGCCATATTTTTTATAATGTAAATATAAAATATAAATAGCGCATATTCGCCATAATAGGTGTATGCTCTTTCACATGCGCTGATTATTTCATTTTTTTCTGCGTTATCAAGACGATACTCGCATTTTGCATTCAGCACTCGCAAAATCAATATTACATCGGCGGTTTTACACTTCCGTTTGGCGAGTTTAATCTTCCTATCGGCGAATTCTTCGCATCTCTACTTTTCTCATCCCACATTCACGGGATGGTCATTGCACCACATTTCTACCTAGCGCTTTGGCGTGTTTAAAACGTATTCCGTTTTTTTTACACAGCTTTAGTATTTGCAGTGCTGCACCTACCGTTTTACTATAAAAACGGAGTTTCGGCGGTGCTTTTTTCACCTATTAAGGTATCTCAATGAGAAAGTTTACAGTGCTCCATGATTTTGTTCGATTGGGTGTTGTTGATAAAATCGCGTTTTATTTAAACGTGATCGCAAAGTTAACGCTCAACAATTATTTTACGGCACTGGATGTGCCTTTATCGGAATTATCGATTGCGGTGGCTAATATCCAAGCAGCACTGATTGCTGCTGAAGATGGGGGTTATACGGCTAAGTCGCATTTACGTGATGTGATTGCAGACGCGGATAAGTTATTTGTCAGAGAAGCTAATTATGTCGGTAGATTGTCTGATGGAGATGAAACTAAGATTTTAAGCAGTGGCTATCATGAGTCTAAACAACCGGTTCCAATCAATAAACCGCCTATAGCAGCGTCGGATGGACCGCATTTAGGTGCTGTTAAGTTAGTGGGCAAAGCAGCGCCTAAGGGTAGGGCGTGTATTTGGCAGATGTATAAAGGGCCTGTCTTGCCACAAGATGCAATATGGGTGACGATTGCGACGACTACTGCAGTCACTTATGTGCATGAGGGCTTAGAATCCGCACATTATTACTTTTTTAGAATGGCGATAGTCACACCCGAAGGCACGAATGATTTTTGTGAACCTGTAAAAAAGTTGGTGCTTTAAGCTATTAAAGTAGTACGAACTGCAAAATAGAAAGGGGGCTTAATCGCCCCCTTTTTTAATGTTAAATTCAGATGTTATCGTCAGTGATGTTAGGGATGTGTGTGGTCGTGATGATGATGTTCTTCTGTAGTAGTGGCAGGTACTTCTGCTGTTAGAGCTTCCGCCGGGGTGTTATGTACAGCGACACCGTATTTATAAACCATTAAGCCACCTAAGTCGGCACCTTGAATAATCAATCCAAACAATAACACGGTCAGTGTTAAAAATACGCCCTTTTTCCAGCCTTGTAATAAGCCACTTCTAAGGCGCCAAGCCGATAAACCTAAAGATAACGATAAGATAGACACGCCTACATCTTCATGGTGTTCCATGATGTCGTGTACGCTTTCACTGTGTGCAACGCTTTCTGCAGCAGAAAAACCGGCTAACACGGTAAAAATCGCCGAGAATGCGCCTAAATAAAGTAGCCAACTGGCGACAGTCACCAAGGTGTCTTTTTTTACAAAATGCGCCATCAGGTTAACGATAAAAAAACTGCTTAATAAAGCAATAGGGAAATGCACTAAGAGGGGATGAATATTATCTAAGTTGGCAATACCGGGTAATATGCTAGAAAAGAGGTCGCTAGAACTGCCGCTAGCGTCAGAAGCCCCTTCTAAACTGGCTAATAAGCCAGAAACAGCTTCTAATAAACCGTCATGATGCTCGCCACCATGTATTTGAAAAGAGATAAAGTTATCCATTATTAAGCCTTTTATGTATGAATGTTGAGTCGCGCAAGAGCTGATGTTTAATCGTGCCGTTGTGCATCTTTGGGTAGTTTATTAAAAATGGGGTGTTTCGTTAAGCCGTATCGCTCTGGATAATACACAGCGCCAAGGTGTAAGCCATCCGGTGGTGCCGTGATGCCGCCGAGTTTACGTGATTTAACGACGAGTAATTCTTGTGTCCATGCTACGGGCGCCTTGCCTGAGCCTATGGCGATAAGGACGCCCGCTATATTTCTGACCATGTGATGTAAAAATGCGTTGGCGGATATATCGATAATCACTTTATCATCTTCGCGATACACGTCAATAAAGTACATGGTTCTACACGGGCTTTTTGACTGACAGCCTTGGGCACGAAAGGATGTAAAGTCATGATGCCCCAATAATGTTTGGGCGGCCTGATGCATTAAATTTTCATCTAAAGGGGCAGGGCACCAGGTGACTTGTTTGCGTAATAAAGCCGATTTTATGGGGCGATTAAGGATGATATAGCGATAGAAACGCGCAATGGCGCTGTATCGTGCATGAAAATCATCAATAGCGGGTTGCATCCAGGTAATGCGCACATCATCGGGTAATTGACTGTTACCACCTCTAACCCACGCCAATGCATCACGTTCTGTTGTTACATCAAAATGCACGACTTGTTCTAGCGCATGGACACCGGTA
>CANGLL010000138.1 GCA_947454605.1 Methylococcaceae bacterium
AGGTGGAATACCTGATTCGTCACGTAGACATCTTAATTCAGCCGGCACCTTAATACGTGGAGTCACTTGAATGTCAGTCGTTGCAATATTTTTCTCATCAATATTTCTAAATACCGCATCTATAGCGTAACCACTAGGGCCCGGTGTAATACTCGCACAGCCGATTAAGTAGTTATATTGACCTTCTAAGGCATACTGCACTAACGAAGACCACAATGTCGTTAATACGGCGCCACCACGATAATCAGGATCTACACAAGTTCTACCCACTTCTAAAAAGCGTCCTGGTAACGCTAATATAGGCGTCATATCAAATTCATCTTGAGAATAATAACGCCCTAAACTTTTTGCTTGATCTTGATTCAATAAACGTGTGTAACCTACGATCTTTTTATTAATGTTGTCATACACCACCAAATGATCACAGTAGCTATCCACTTCATCGTAATCTAACCCTTCTGCTTCTGTCTTTAACTTAGCACCCATTTCTCTACCGAATACACGGTATCTAAGGGCTTGCGCTTCTTTTATTAATTCGTCTGTATCAGCTAAAAAACATTCTAGTTTTTTAGTGGCGTTGATAAGTTTTTCTGTCGCTGTGTTTTTCATAAGTTGCCACCTAGCTCAAATTAAATTCGATATAGATTAAGCAACGCAGGTGACAGGTTAATGTCAAATTGGTTAAAGAAACGTGACAATCCGATGACGAAATGATGACAATTTAGGCGTTTGCTTTTTTATAATAAAACGCCATGCTTATTTAAGTAGCGATGCTATTGGTTGTATAATTCAACTCAGCTACAATCGTGCGTTGTTTCACTTTGTGAACCGTCACGCTTCAACACTAACCGCCACTATTATGAGTTACGCTATGGAATATGCTTTAGAAACCACCTCCTTAGATGCATTGCAAGCAGATTGCTTGATTATCGGGGTCTATCAAGACCAACAATTAACTGATTCTGCTGCCTCACTCCCAGAAAGCACACGTAATGTCATCAGTAAAGTGCTTGCTAGAGGTGACAATAAAGGCGCCATTGGCACTACCCTTTTAATAAACGCTCTACCTGACAGTGGTATCGAACGCGTTTTATTAGTCGGTCTGGGTGAACATAAAGCATTGACAGGTAAAAACTTTAGAAAAGTACTCCAAGCGGTGTTTGCCAGCTTAAAGAAATCTCAAATTAAAACGGTGACGTGTACTTTAGCCGATGTAGATGTGATTAACGGCGGCCGTCAATGGAAAACTCGCCAAATTATAGAAATAGTAAACGATACGGCTTATCAATTTACGGCTTATAAATCGAATAAAGACCTAGACTTTACTATTGAGAAAATCAGCATCACAGCACCCACATCTGAATTAACTCAAGCACAGCTCGGTTTATCTCAAGGCACCGCGATTGCTGATGGCATCAATTTAACCAAATTATTAGGCGATTTACCCGGCAACATCTGTACACCCACATACTTAGCAGAACAAGCCATTGAATTAGGCAGTCAATATGACAAATTGAGTATTAACGTTCTTGAAGAAGCCGATATGGAACAACTCGGCATGGGCGCTTTGTTATCAGTATCTCGTGGCAGCAGACAACCGGCTAAATTAATTACGCTGGATTATCAAGGTGGTGATAAAAACGCTAAGCCTATCGTGTTGATTGGTAAAGGCCTTACCTTTGATGCGGGTGGTATTTCTTTAAAGCCTGGCTTAGGCATGGATGAAATGAAATACGATATGTGCGGTGGCGCTACTGTCTTAGGCACTTTAAAAGCTGCTGCAGAAATGAAATTACCACTCAATATCATCGGCTTAATTCCGGCTTCCGAGAACTTACCCGATGGCGATGCCAACAAACCCGGTGATGTGCTTATTAGTATGTCTGGTAAAACCATTGAAGTACTAAATACGGATGCAGAAGGTCGCTTACTATTATGTGACACTTTAACGTATGCAGAACGTTTCAACCCAGACGTAGTGATCGACATGGCAACCTTAACAGGCGCATGTTTAGTGGCATTAGGTCGAGTGCCTAGTGGTTTATTAGGCAACAATGATGAACTATGTAACGCTTTACTCGCTGCCGGTGAAGTAGCCAATGACAGCTTATGGCGCTTGCCGTTATGGGAAGAATATCAAGAACAACTTAAATCAAACTTTGCTGATTTAGCGAATATTGGCGGCAAAGATGCAGGCACTATTACGGCCGCATGCTTCTTATCACATTTTGCTGAAAAATTTAACTGGGCTCATTTAGATATTGCGGGTACTGCATGGCGCACAGGCCAAAACAAAGGGGCAACAGGTAGACCTGTACCTTTATTGACGCAATATTTATTAAATAGGGCTTATGGCTGAAGTTAGCTTTTATGTGCTGTCATCTAACTCGATAGATAAACGCGATGAGTTTGCTTGCAAACTCATCGAAAAAGCTTATCGTAGCGAATGCTTCTGTTATGTATTAACCGATAATGACGCACAAAGCCATAAGATCAATGAGTTACTATGGACTTTTAGAGCCAGTAGCTTTATACCACACCAATTATTTGACGGCACAGTACCTGTGTCTAAAAAAGTCATTTTGATTGGCTCTGAATCTGTGCCTACAGACTGGCAACACACAGTAGTTAATCTATCGACAAACTGCCCCGTTAACTTTAGTAATATAGCGCGGATTCTTGAGATCTTAGATAATAATGAATCGACTAAAATACCGGGTAGACAGCGCTATAGTCAATACCAAAAAGCCGGTATACCGATCACTACACATCATATAAATAATTAAATTACGCACACATGGAAAAAACTTACGCCCCGCATTCTATCGAACAACGCTGGTACCAAACTTGGGAAGAAAAAGGCTATTTTGCCGCCCAAACAGAAGGTGAATCTTATTGCATTATGATTCCACCACCCAATGTCACAGGTAGTTTGCACATGGGGCATGCGTTTCAAGACACCATTATGGACGCTCTCACCCGTTATCATCGCATGAAAGGTTACAGCACCTTATGGCAACCCGGCACAGATCACGCTGGGATTGCTACTCAAATGGTAGTAGAGCGATTGTGTAATGCTGAAGGCAAAACTCGCCATGATTATGGCCGTGAAAAATTCTTAGAAAAAGTCTGGCAATGGAAGGATGAGTCGGGCGGCACTATCACTCGTCAATTACGACGCATGGGTTCGTCTTTAGATTGGGAAAAAGAACGTTTTACCATGGATGATGGCATGTCAGATGCCGTACAAGAAGTTTTTATTCAGTTATATGAAGAAGGTTTAATTTACCGTGGCAAACGCTTAGTTAACTGGGACCCTGTCTTACACACAGCCGTATCTGATTTAGAAGTATTATCAGAAGAAGAAAGTGGTTCTATGTGGCATTTGCGTTACCCCTTATCAAACGGTCAAGGCCATTTAATTGTTGCCACCACCCGTCCTGAAACACTATTAGGTGATGCCGCTGTGGCTATCCATCCTGATGATGAACGTTATAAACACTTATTGGGCGAGTTTGTCATATTACCTTTAAGTGGGCGTTTAATCCCGATTATTGCAGATGAGTATGTTGACCCAGAATTTGGTACCGGCTGTGTAAAAATCACCCCAGCTCATGATTTTAATGATTACGAAGTATGGACTCGTCACCGAAATACCTCTGTTATTCAAGCCTTACCGCATGGCGGTTTAATTAATATCTTGACCGTTGATGCGGCTATTCGTAGCAACACTGCTGATGAAGATAACTTAATCCCCAGCAAATATGTGGGCCTAGATCGCTTTGAAGCGCGTAAACAAATGGTCGCTGATATTGATGCCGCGGGCTTATTAGAAAAAATCGTTGATCATAAGTTGATGGTGCCGCGTGGTGATAGAACCAACAGCGTCATTGAACCTTTATTAACCGATCAATGGTATGTCAAAGTAGCGCCTTTAGCAGAACCTGCCATTGCAGCTGTTGAAAAGGGTGATATTAAATTTGTCCCTGACAATTGGAAAAATACCTATTACGAATGGATGCGTAACATTCAAGACTGGTGTATCTCTCGACAAATATGGTGGGGCCATAGAATCCCGGCTTGGTATGATGATTTAGGCAATATCTATGTTGGTAATTCTGAAACCGCTATCCGCGCCAAACATAATTTAGCGGCGGACTATCCGCTTAAACAAGATGAAGATGTATTAGATACCTGGTTCTCTTCGGCTTTGTGGCCGTTCTCAACCTTAGGTTGGCCAGAAAAAACACCTGAACTGGCTAAGCATTACCCCACCAGCGTATTAGTCACTGGCTTTGACATCATCTTCTTCTGGGTCGCTAGAATGATTATGATGGGACTTAAGTTTCAAGGTGAAGTGCCTTTTAAAGAAGTTTACATTCATGGTTTAGTGCGTGATGCAGAAGGCCAAAAAATGTCTAAATCTAAAGGTAATGTATTAGATCCGATTGATATTATCGATGGTATTGAATTAGAAGCCTTAGTCGAAAAACGTATATCGGGCATGATGCAACCGCATTTAGCTAAGAAAATTGAGCAAGATACCCGTAAGCATTTCCCTGATGGGATTCAATCTTACGGCACCGATGCGTTACGCTTTACTTTTGCATCGCTAGCCTCAACGGGCCGTGATATCCGTTTCGACTTAGCTAGAACCGAGGGTTATCGAAACTTCTGTAATAAACTCTGGAATGCCGCACGTTACGTATTAATGAATACGGAAGAATTTGATAACGGTTTTTCTGGGGCACCTGTGTCATACACTCAAGTCGATCTTTGGATTACTTCCAGACTGCATCAAGTGATTGCGACCACTAGCCATGCCATAGATAACTATCGATTTGATTTAGCAGCACAAGCGATTTATGAATTTACGTGGAATGAATACTGTGACTGGTATTTAGAATTAGCCAAGATCTCTTTGCAATCAGAAGATGAAAATCTACAACGCGGCACCCGTCATACTTTAGTCACGGTATTAGAAACTATCTTACGTTTAGCGCATCCGATTATGCCATTCATCACTGAAGAGATCTGGCAACGTGTCGCACCGTTAGCAGGTATCACAGCTGAAACCATTATGTTGCAAGCTTACCCTATCAGTGATGATGCACAGATCAAACTCGATGCGATTGAAGAAACCAATTGGGTAATGAACTTTATCTTAGGGGTGCGTCGTATCCGTGGTGAGATGAATATTGCACCGGGCAAACCTTTACCGATTTTATTACAACACGGTTCTGCTAATGACCAACAATGCTTAGCCAACAACCTAGCTTATCTTAAAAGGCTGGGTCGTTTAGAAGAAATCACTTGGTTAGAAGCAAGTGAATCAGCGCCAGAATCTGCGATAGCGTTAGTCGGGGAATTAAATATTTTAATCCCTATGGCAGGCTTAATTGATAAAGAA
>CANGLL010000139.1 GCA_947454605.1 Methylococcaceae bacterium
CAAAAACTCTGCGTCTGCACACACATAATTAAGATCTGATTGGGTAACTAATTTAGTTTGTGTGGTTTTTAACATAGCATGGGCGATATCCACTGCAATTAATTGCTGATGATTAGCGCCCTCCACTAACGCCGAAGTCAAAAATCCAGTACCACACCCTAGGTCTAATAAGACACCGTTAGCATGTTCAAGCTCAACGGACGTTAATAAAGCCCTACCCACCTGTCGCTGTAAAGCCGCAACGCCATCATAAGTGCTAGCCGCTTTTGCAAATGACTGTTTGATTCGACTTTTATCATGAGTGCGGTCAGCCATGAATGTTGAAATGATGTCTATGAGTGCCTGAGGGTGAGATAAGAAAGGCACATGACCGGCTTTATCGATAATAGTCAGCTCAATAAGGGGGGCCAATGCTTGCAATTGCTGGCCTACGGCAACCGGAACCAAGGTATCTCGCGTACCGAGTATCACTGAGACTGGCACGTTAGTTTCAGCTAATGCTGTTCTTAAATCTGCGGTTTTAAGGATATCTAAGCCGCCTTGCAAGGTTTGGGCATCAGGTGTAGGACTTTCGAGCACAGCGGCTTTGAGTTTTTTTAAAAGCAGTTTAAAGTCAGGCAATTGATTGACCTGTAGAGACAGAAACCGTAATAAAGTCGCTTGGCAATCTGCATGCAATTGCGCCGCAAAAGCTTCTAATAAATCAACGCGCATACCTGGCCATTGCTCACTTTGCGTAAACATCGGATTACCCGACAGTAACACTAAGGAGGCCACCTTTTCAGGATAGCGCTGCGCAATATCTAAAACAACCGTGGCGCCCAATGACCAACCCAACCAACAAAATTGCCCTTCAGGGAGTGCTGCCACTAAAGCAGCACTGATGTCAGCTAAGTTAAAGTCTTCTAATGCTTCACTCTGTCCATGGCCGGGTAAATCAAGACAGATAACGCGATGGTGCTGAGCCAATTTCTCAGCGAAGTCTTTCCAAATACCACTGTGCATTGCCCATCCATGCACTAGCACAATGGTAGGGCCCTGACCCAGTGACTGTTGATGAATCTTAACCATGAACCTATTAATCTGCCACAGACGGGATTTGCTTAATGGCGGTGTTTACCGCATCAAGTAACTGATCGATTTGCTGCTCTTGATGTAACGCAGAAAAGGTGACGCGTAAACGCGCACTGCCTTTAGGTACGGTAGGCGGCCTGATAGCACTGACTAAAAAGCCCGCTTTTAATAGCTGCTCACTGATCGCCACGGCTCTTTGACTCTCACCGATAATAATGGGCTGTATCGCTGACAGCCTTTCTGTTTCCAGATGCGTATTGGCTGAAACAGGATTCACTAACGCCAAGCCTAATTGTTGAGCCCCCGTCCTAAAGCGTAAAGCTAACTGCTTAAGATGCTCTCTACGCCAATCATCCGCGATAACGCGTTTTAAACTCGCTCGTGTAGCCTCGGCAACGGCAGCAGGCAATGCCGTCGTAAAAATATAGGTGCGCGCTTTTTGAATCAAGGTTTCTATTAACTCATCAGACCCCGCTATAAAAGCCCCAAAAGTACCAAAACCTTTACCTAAGGTGCCCATTAGAATAGGTAAATCAGTTTGGCTTAAGCCCAAACATTCCGCTAAGCCAGCACCCTTTGCACCCAAAACGCCAAAACCATGGGCATCATCAACCATTAACCAAGCATCATGCGCTTTAGCGACTTTGGCTAAATCGGCTAAGGGGGCAAAATCACCGTCCATACTAAATACGCCATCAGTCACAATCAATTTGTTGCCATTGGCTGTATTTAAATGACGTTTTAGATGTTCGGTATCGGCATGGTGATACCGTTTGAATCGCGCGTCTGACATCAGCCCACCGTCTAATAACGACGCATGATTTAAACGATCTTCAAAGACGGCATCATGCTTATCTAGCAAAGCGGATATCACGCCTATATTGGCCATATAACCCGTCGAAAACAATAAAGCCCGCTCACGACCTGTGAAGTCAGCTAACTCTTCTTCTAGAGCATGATGTGCTGAACTGTGCCCACAGATTAAATGCGCAGAGCCACTACCAACACCATATCGATCAACACCCGACTTAAAAGCATTGATAACGTCTGGATGGTTAGCTAAACCTAGATAATCATTGCTACAAAAATTAAGGATGCTCCGGCCATCGATATTTAGTTGAATACCTTGAGGAGAATCAATAACCCGTCGAGATCGATATAATCCCGACGTGGCAATATATTGTAATTGCTGCGATAAATCCGTAAAGGCGTAGCTCATTAAGCGTAACTAGATCCACCAGAACGAATACCTAAACGCTCAAATAGAGCAAGGTCATGATTGGTCATTGGATTATCGGTGGTTAATAATTTATCACCGTAAAAAATAGAATTAGCACCCGCTAAAAAGCATAAGGCTTGCATTTCATCAGACATTTTATTGCGACCCGCTGATAAACGCACACGTGATTCTGGCATCATAATTCTAGCCACTGCTAAGGTTCTTACAAACACTAAAGGATCAAGTTCTTCAGCGCCCATTAAAGGCGTACCTTCCACTTGCACTAACATATTAACGGGCACGCTTTCTGGATGCTTAGGCATATTGGCTAACTGAATGAGCAACTCTGCTCTATCCACATCACTTTCACCCATGCCGACAATACCACCACAACATACATTAATACCAGCATCTCTTACGCGCTCTAGGGTATCTAATCGATCTTGATAAGTACGGGTAGTAATGACTTCTGAATAATAATCTTCCGAAGTATCGAGATTATGGTTGTAATAATCTAAACCACCTTCTTTTAAACGCTGTGTTTGGGCATCTGTTAACATGCCTAAAGTGACACAAGTTTCCATGCCTAAAGCTTTAACCCC
Source organism: Methylococcaceae bacterium (assembly GCA_947454605.1). GTDB lineage: Bacteria > Pseudomonadota > Gammaproteobacteria > Methylococcales > Methylomonadaceae > Methylobacter_C. The sequence goes on from CANGLL010000139.1 coordinate 2,896, forward strand.
TTGCACCATTTCTATCACGCGTTCAACATCTTTATCTTTAGGTTGACGCCAAGCAGCACCCATACAGAATCGAGAAGCGCCTTGATCTTTGGCTTGTTGAGCCGCTTTAATAACTGAGTCTACGGGCATTAATGCTTCGGGGGTTAAACCAGAATCATAACGCGCACTTTGTGGACAATAACCACAATCTTCAGAACAAGAACCCGTTTTAATACTCAATAAACTACTGACTTGTACTTCGTTAGGATCAAAATGTTCGCGATGGACTATTTGGGCTTTAAAAATAAGATCATTAAAAGGTAACGCATACAGCGCTTTTACTTCATCCAATGCCCAATCATGACGGATAGGATGCGTATTTAAAGCAGGATTTGCAGACATTCTGTTAATCTCCAAGAACAGTGATAGTTTGTAGGGACATGCATTAACAGCAATCGTCAACCTAATAAAATAAAAATGGTACACAACTGGATCAATATTATACAGGATTACCTGCTCCCGCCTACCTGCTTGTTATGTGGAAATAAAGGCTTTAAGTCACATGACCTCTGTGATTTGTGCTATCAACGGCTACTTAGAAATAAACGGTGTTGTTATCGCTGTGCAGAAATCTTTGAAAGCCACATCAGCACACCCAGCTTATGTGGACACTGTATTAGCACGCCACCGGCCTTTGACGAAACTTATGCCCCTTTTGTGTATCAAGCAGAAATGCGACATTTAATTACCCAACTCAAATTTGGTGGTCAGACTAAAAACGCTCGCTTACTGGGCTTGTTATTAGCAGACTATCTTAAGCAAACCGCACAATTACCGGACTTAATCATCCCCGTGCCACTCCATAAAGTGCGCTATCGTGAACGTGGCTTTAATCAAGCCCTAGAAATTGCTAAAACAGTCGCAAAAGAGTTAAAGATCCCGTTAGACATCACGAGCTGCCATAGAACCTGGGACACACCGCATCAAATTGGATTAAGCGCAGTACAACGAAGAAAAAACATGAAAAAAGCGTTTAGTTTAATTAAACCGATCAATGCCCTCCATGTCGCTATTCTCGATGATGTAATGACCACAGGCACGACAGTTCATGAATTAGCGAGCTTATTAAAAAAGGCCGGCGTAGAGAGAGTGGATATTTGGGTTTGTGCAAGGGCTTAGTTATGGAATTGCAATAAAAACGTAATACTTACCCACAAATAAATGATTTCATATTCTAATAATGTGATAGCTCAAAAAAAACCTGAAATAAAGGCATTAACAATCATCATTTTACTATAAGTTATTGATTTATATTGTCGCTAGAGGATAGGCTAAATATTAGACAATCTAAGCAAATTTAAGCGAAATTAGTCAGTTAGTTGTACTTGGATCCCGTAACACACAGAGTTATCCACAGTTTCTGGGGATAAGTTTATTGCTTCAGAAACGCTCTTATAGCGGCGATACCTTGAGCACCTGATGCCTGTGCCTGATCTAAATCTGTTTCTGATAAACCACCTAAGGCATACACAGGGATATTAACCTGTGAGACTAACTCGGCAAATTGCGTCCATCCCATAAACTGGGTATCAGGATGAGTTTGTGTGGGCAACACAGGCGCTAAAACGACGAAATCGATACCTATGCGCTGAGCATGCTTTAATTCTTTTAGATTGTGACAAGATGCACTCACCCAATATTCATTTTCGGTAATATCGTATTCAGAAACGGGGCGACTACCGATTGCCATTAAGTCTGTACTAGTCAAATGTAAACCATCCAGAGAAAAGTCTTCCATCTGATTAACAGCAGAATTAAGTAATAAGACTACGCCCTGTGCTTGACATAAAGGATAAGCTTTTTCTAAAAAACTTCGAACAACAGCGACTGGGGTATTTTTTAAACGAAGTTGAATAAGCTTTATGTTGCGATCTAATAAGTACTGCAACCTAGCTAATAAAATTGTCTCATCTTCAGCATCATCTAATATGGCATACCGATCCGGTAATTGAGCGGCTTTGATGATCGGTTGATTTGCAGCAGGGAACGTATGCTTATTTAGTTCGGTTGGCGTAACCCATTTGAAGAGTTGGCCTTCGCAACCTTTCGCTGCGCCTGAAAACTCTGTGACTAAAAATACATGTAATTGCACAGCCAAATCAGCATAGTTATGCTTGATAGAGATCAAGGGGCTGGCACTTTTGATTGTAATATCTAATTCTTCTTTAAGCTCTCTAACCAGAGCCTGTTCTGCACTTTCGTTGACATCCAACTTTCCGCCCGGAAACTCCCACAAGCCCCCTTGATGCACACCTGACTTTCTTAAAGAAATAAGAATCTTTCCATCTGTGTCTTTTAAAACTCCAACCGCCACATGTAACAGTGCGTTATCTGACATAACTCAAGCTTATGTTCTATATTCTGC
>CANGLL010000140.1 GCA_947454605.1 Methylococcaceae bacterium
AAGCCAATCATGGCTTCTTTGTTTCTAATAGCCGTCAAGTTATAGGCCTTGTTCCATTTTTCTAGCAGTTTCACAAAGCCTAATAATTGTGCGATTTTGTTTTCGTCTAATGAAATATTGAGAGTTTCAAGTCCCGCTAGTAGCGATTGTTTACAAGATTCCATTAGGCACTTTTCTTTTTTAAATAAACGAGTAATAACGATATCGCGGCGGGTGTCATCCCGGGGATGCGTGATGCTTGTCCTAAAGTTTCTGGGCGTTGGGCTTTAAGTTTTTGGCTCACTTCATTAGATAAACCGGGTACGCCAGTGTAGTCCAAGCTATCAGGTAATTTTAAATGATCATATCTTGATGTTTTATCTATCTCAGTTTGTTGTCTGACTATATAGCCGGCGTATTTAGCCTGTATTTCAACTTGTTCGCCTACTTGTTCGTTGATCGCTTCACCGCCCTCTAAGAAACCTAACAAGCGTTGTACATCAACTTCGGGTCGACGTAATAATTCCATCAAATTAGCTTCTTTGAGTAAAGGCTTACCCCATATATCGGCCACTTGCGTCGCTTCTTCTGTTTCTGCTCTAATCCATTTTTTCTTTAGATCTTCTTGTAGCGTTGAGATGGATTCACGTTTGGTCTCAAAGGCTTGCCACCGTTCATCATCTACTAAGCCAAGTTCGCGACCTTTTTCAGTTAAACGTAAGTCGGCGTTGTCTTCACGTAATAACAAGCGATATTCGGCGCGGCTGGTAAACATACGATAAGGTTCTTGCGTGCCACAGGTAATCAAGTCGTCGATCATTACACCTATGTAGGCTTGATCACGAGTAGGACACCAGCTTTCTAGTCCCAAAGATAAACGTGCAGCGTTTAGGCCAGCGATTAAGCCTTGTGCAGCGGCTTCTTCATAGCCTGTTGTACCATTGATTTGGCCGGCAAAAAATAAAGCGTCCATATGCTTGGTTTCTAATGACATTTTTAAGTCACGAGGATCGAAGAAGTCGTATTCGATAGCATAACCAGGACGGACAATTTCAGCATTTTCAAAGCCTAACATGGAGCGCACAAATTCATATTGCACGTCAAAAGGTAAGCTGGTTGATATGCCGTTAGGATAGATCTCATGTGTATCTAAGCCTTCAGGCTCAACAAAGATTTGATGGGTATCACGATCAGCAAAACGGACGATCTTGTCCTCAATAGAGGGGCAATAACGTGGGCCTATACCTTCGATGATCCCTGAATATAGAGGTGATCTATCTAAACCTGCACGAATAATGTCATGGGTTTGCGTATTAGTGCGAGTGATGTAGCACGGAATTTGTCTAGGGTGTTGCTCGCGTTTACCCATGAATGAGAACACCGGTAAAGGCGTATCACCGTGTTGTTCTTCTAGCTTACTAAAATCGATGGTTCTGCCGTCAATACGCGGCGGAGTTCCTGTTTTTAAACGATCAATTCTAAAAGGCAATTCACGTAGGCGTTCTGCTAAAGCGACAGAGGCTGGATCACCTGCTCTACCTCCACTATAGTTTTCTAGGCCAATATGAATTTTGCCAGCTAAAAAAGTACCCGCAGTTAATACGACGGCTTTAGCTCTAAAATCTAAACCCATTTGGGTTTTAACGCCCACTACTTTATTGCCTTCTACGATTAAGTCAGAAACTGTTTGTTGGAATAGAGCTAGGTTAGGCTGATTTTCTAGCGTATATCTGACGGCTTGTTTGTAGAGTTTTCGGTCTGCTTGTGCGCGAGTCGCTCGCACTGCAGGGCCTTTGCTGGCATTTAAGGTCCGGAATTGAATGCCACCTAAATCAATTGCTTTCGCCATGATGCCACCTAGGGCATCAATTTCTTTAACAAGATGGCCTTTGCCTATCCCTCCGATGGCGGGGTTACAGCTCATTTGGCCTAATGTTTCAATGTTTTGCGATAATAATAAGGTCTTCGCACCACATCGCGCCGAAGCTAAGGCCGCTTCTGTGCCGGCATGGCCACCACCCACTACAATCACATCAAAATCTTTTTTGAATTTCACAAGCTTTTTACACTCTAAGTCGCTATATTATTAAGTGTCAACTTGACACACTATGACTATTATAAGAGGTAAACCATGAAAAAACGTAACATTCCTGAAAAAATTGAAGCTGTTCCTATTAATAATTTAGTCGCAAAGTTTGCACATCAGTTTAATAAGTCGCATGTTTTTGAAGATAAAAATAAATATCGTCGTAATGCAAAACACAGGAAGCAGGAGGCTTCTCTAATCACTTTAGTTAGAGTTATTTGAGAAGTTTCTTGTTGTGTATCTTAAAAAGGTATCAAAGAATTGTGTAATATCAATTTTTATGTCTAGTATAGACAAACAGGCTTTAATGGACATGTCCATTAAAGCCTTTAATTTATAAACATTTATTATTTAGCGGGTTTTTCAGTCGCTGGAACAGGAACTGGAACGGGTTCTGGCGCTGGAGCAATTTGCGTTGCATGTTGTTTTTCTGTTTCTGCCAGTCTCAAACGTCTTTCGCCTTCACCTTTTAAGGTCCAAGCAACCATAAATAATATGAGTGTTAGGGCAACAATCATAAAACGGTTCGGTTCTTTTATAAAGAATAAAGGCCATTTCGGCTTGTACATTCCTAGGCTGAAAATAAGCAATGTCCATAGTAGTAAAGTAATAGAGCCTGTTAATAATCCATTCATTTCGTTCATTTATCTGACCTGTTTAACTGTATTTGAGGTGGGCATTATTATTAACTCAGCCATCTATTGCAAGGTTTAGCTGAATTAATGGTTATCTTTGTCTAACTTATAGCGGGATAGATAAAAAAATCAAGCGTACTTGAGATCATTCATAAGATCTCTGACTGCATCTTCGCAACCACCACACCCTGAGCAAACGCCGGATCTTTCTGCCATCGCATCAAAGTTAGTGCAGCCTTCTGCGAATAAATTTTTTATTTTGTTTTGACTCGTACCCGTGCAGTGGCAAACGATGTTTTCATATTCTTCGGTATTAGCTGTATTCATGGCGCAGGGTTTATCTATAGTAAATATTTTAATGAGTGTTATAAGAGGTGTTAAAGACTTAGGGGATTATTTGGATCCACTCCAGCCATGAAGGGTAGGCCTCTATTTTGGTTGGTTAATTGATATATTTTTCCTAACCAATTGTTAAAGACTGCTTTGGCGGTATCCTTCCATGTGTTATCAATGTGTTCCAAAATGTCAGCTTCAGGAAAATCATCTAAAGGCAGTTGATTGGTTTTGGCCTGTCTCACATGTACTTCATAGTTTGCTAATAACGGAAGTAAAGATTCTTCGAAGTAGTGCTCAGGTAGGGGCGGATAGTCTGTTCTTTCATTTAAATAGAAACGCATGATTTCGCGTTTGTATTCTTTAAGCAAACTAATATCGTCGTACTCGGGATGGCCTTGAAAGAATACGATTCTAAAACCATCAGGACTAACAGCCAGATGCACGCCCGCTTCTTTACTAGCGGCTAATACCATAAGACCATTGCGTTCCATGTCAGCCTGGAAAACTTCATTAAAGCGAGAATGAGGCACATCAAAGCGGGTATTAATTTCTGCGATTAAGGGATGAGTCTTATTGAGCAGTTTATGCGAAAACACTCCCCAACGTTTGCTAGGTAAGCGAGTACGTTCAATTCCGTAACAATATTGAATAACCGCATGTGTCGCTAAGCACGAGCACATAATAGAGGTGACGTTTTCTTTTGCCCATGAAAATACTTCCATTAAAGGTTCCCAAAAATCTTCTTCGGGTAATTTATCGTGGACTACATTAGCGCCGCTAATGATTAAAGCATCTAAACCTTCACGTTGAATTTGTGAGAAAGGCTCATAGTATTTATCGATGTGTGCTTGCGCTTTAGCGCCCCGTTTTAAGCCTGGTATCGTAAAGGGGTGGACATGAAATTGCACAATTTGATTGCATGCGCCTACTAAACGAAAGAATTGTCTTTCTGTGGCTTCTAGAGCAGCATCAGGCATCATATTAAGCAAGCCTATATGAAGCTCTCTGATATCTTGTTGACTCGCTCTTTCTGGGGCTAATATTTCTTCACCTTCATCTTGCAGGCGTTTAAAGGTAGGCAGATCAATATGAGCGACTAGAGGCATAGTTTTAGTTTATTCGGGAGTTCAAGCGTGTTTAGCTAAAGCGTCTGTAACGAGTTTGATAAAATCATCTTCATTATTTACTTTTGCTACATCATTAGCATCTACGGTATAGCCATATTCATCAGCAATGGCTTGGTAGCGGGGAATTCTGGATTTAAATAACTCTGGAAATACCCAGGTCACAAATTCATCCGGTGGCATTACATCGGTAGATGCATAATTTTTTAAACTCATAAATTCAGCTAATTTTTCATCCAGAAAAGCTTCTCGGTAATAGAGAGGCTTAGGGTCTGTTTTAGCACGTTCTACAATAGTTTGTTCTAATGCGGGCGGAATTTTGATGTAGATAATAAGTGTGTTATCCGCCAAGGTTTTTAAAACTTCTGGGTTATCTAATTCACAAACACTGCCACCTGCATCATTAATAAAGTGATGATAGCCATAGATGTCTTCAGCTTTATGAATAAACTCAGGCACATCATTCATTGCAGCGACTTCAGCTTGATGATGTAAATGTTGTCTACGTTTAAATTCGGTTAAAGACATACCGCCCTGTTTTGCATCACCCAATTTGCCTAAAAAAGTAGAGACAGGTGCTAAGTTATCAACCGTGATTTTATTAGAAATATAAATTGAGTCAGACATTAACAGGTCACGTAAAAAGGGTACGCTCATGGCCTGACGTTTAATGTTATCTAAAATGGGTTCTCTTAGATATTTGGTGCCTATTCGATAGTCACCCGAATAATGAAACCATTTAGCCTTTGGTAGCTTGTTTGCTAAAGTAGTTTTACCCGCTCCTGACATGGCCAGTAAAGTGATTCTTTTTGAGGGCCAGTCTAAGAACTCCTGTGGACTCATTCTCATACAAAAATTTCCTGATTAATCTAAATAATCTTCAAGATCTACATCTTCTGGGTTTGGTTTGTGTTCGTCTGTATCCGAATAGCCTAAGTCATCTGTTTCAACATCATCGAAGGGTGCGCTCCAATCCTCTGGGTCTTCAATGTAATCAAAAGTAGAGGCAAACCAGCTTTCATTGTCATATTCACCAATATCACCATTAATGTATTGAACTTCAATGGCTTCATCTTTTTCATCAATAGCAACGA
>CANGLL010000141.1 GCA_947454605.1 Methylococcaceae bacterium
AGGCACTGAACCACGGGGTCTGATCATTACACCTGCAGGTCTAGGTATTGAACCCCGAGGTCTAAGCATTGCACCTGCAGGTCTAGGTATTGGACCACGAGGTCTAAGCATTGCACCTGCAGGTCTAGGTATTGGACCACGAGGTCTAGACATTGCACCTGCAGGTCTAGGTATTGAACCCCGAGGTCCAATCATTGCACCCGCAGGTATAGCTATTGGACCACGACGTCTGTTCCTAACAATCATAATAAATCCACCGCAAGCATTGCCATTAATTTGCAAATAATGAGGCTATTTAAAAATTATTTTCTCAATCACCATTATTTCTTAAGATCTTAGCGTGTGCGGGGGCTGTAGAGGTAATTAAGTTTAAAATTAGCCAATAAAACCTATTATTTATGAGGATTAATGTGGGTCGGCGGAAAATAAATGCTAGCTTTTTGACTTTAGTGCGTATACTCAAGGCTCCTTCCTAAATGATTACCTTGAGGTTCTCCCATGAAAAAAACGAAAGTTTCGTTGGATTTTATAAAACTGCCCGTGCCACAGAAAATTGTTTTTTATCGCAGTGTATTAGTTTATATGACAGGGAGTATTATTTATCAGACGCCGGATGTGTCTTTAGCTGAGGCTAAACTGGCTGTGGATAATCTAGAAATAGCCGCATTAGCTGCAGAAGGTGGTGGGCCATTAACAACCGCGCAAGAACATGCTAAAGAAAAGATTGCGGATGACATATTCCATAATTTAGCCGCGTATGTAGAGAGAATTGCCAACGGTGATGACGCTAAAATTCTTTCTAGTGGTTTTCATTGTACCCTGCAGCCCGCACCTATTAATAAATTACCCTTGGTGATTAATGATGGCTTAGTTTCTGGTACGGTAGACGCGGTGATGAAAGCGATTGAAAATGCAGGGGCTTATTATCTAGAGATTGCCACAGGTGAAATACCCACTACAGCGGCAGGTTGGAAGTTAGCGGGAAGTAGTACCAGTGCAAGAATGACTATTTCTGGTTTAACGGTCGGCTCAAAATGCTTTTTTAGAATGAATGCACTGACCCCACTAGGCCTCACCGATTTTTGTGATCCTGTTTCAAAAATTATTATCTAAGTATTCTTCGTTGGGCGGTATTTATAAATAACCAAGTACCGCGTTTTGTTATTAATCTATAAAAGGGTTTAAGAGTCTAATACCAGTATTCTCAAAGTCTTTGGTATTTCGTGTAACAACAATCAGTCCGTAGTTTAATGCAGTGGCGGCAATCAATTTATCCAGCGCATGTTGAGGCTCCGGCACTCTTAATCTTCCCCAAAGCAAGGCAATTTGATAATCTATATTAAGAATATTGTTTTGGTATTCATCAAGAATTGAATTTAACCAATTCTCTAATAATCTACCTTGCGTAGCATCACCACGATGATAAATTAAATCGACCCCTCTCCTTAATTCACCGATGGTTATTGATGAAATATACAGTGGTGTACTGTTTTGGTTTGCGGTATCAAAAAAATGCTTTACGCCTTGATCAGCTTTTTCACCTTTTCTAATTTCACTAATAATATTGGTATCAATTAAATACATGGCTTGCAGAGGTGTCGTCTTGTATTCTGACAAAATCCTCATCATTCCCAACATCAGGAATGCTTGATAAGGCTTCGGCAAAAGATTTACGTTTAGGTTTGCTTAATACTTCTGCCAAAATCGCTCTATGTTCCGCTTCTGTTGATCGTTGATGCGCAACAGCTCTTTCTTTTAGTGCAATAACGATAGATTCGTCAAGATTTCTAACGACTAGACTAGGCATGATTTATCTCCAAGAAAACGATTGATATCAATGCTATCATGGTTTTGCTATAACCGTCCAATATCTACAAATAACCAAGTATCGCGTTTTGTTATCGATTTTTCCTGATTTGAGATGAGCTTTTAAAAAGTAAGGGTTAAGGACAAAGCTCAATGATAACGGTATTCCATTATTTCAATAATTGTTGTATAGTTGAAATATGGATAAAGAACTCGCAACGACATTGTTTGAATCATTGGCCTCTGGCATTCGACTGGATATTTTTCGATTGTTGGTGAAGCATGCGCCTACTGGTTTGGTCGCGGGGGAAGTCGCTTCAATATTAGACTTGCCACCCAATAAGCTTTCGTTTCATCTGAAGGCGATGACCTACGCTGGCATGATTAATATGACTCAAGAGGGTCGTTATAAACGGTATCGAGCGAATCTTTCGGTGATGCAAGCCTTAATTGATTATTTAACAGATCAATGTTGTGCAGGAAACCCAGAGCAGTGTTTTGATGCCGATAAGGCTTTAGCCTGCTGCGATAGCGATTAATTTCTTTTATTAACTTCGAGGTCATTGAGTATGAATGTGCTTTTTCTTTGCACGGGTAATTCAGCCCGCAGTATTTTAGCTGAAGGCTTATTAAATAAATTAGGTGAGGGCCGATTCCACGCATTTAGTGCGGGTAGTCAACCGGTAGGTCAAGTCAATCCGTATGCCTTAGAACGCTTAGCGCTTGAAGCCATTACGTTGGCTGATGCACGCAGTAAAAGCTGGGATGAATTTGCGAAACCAGATGCACCTGTGTTGGATTTTGTGATTACCGTGTGTGATAACGCCGCGAATGAAGTGTGTCCTGTTTGGCCGGGTCAACCGGTTACGGCGCATTGGGGTTTATTTGATCCAGCGGCAGCGGAAGAATCTGAAAAACATATTGCTTTTGCTAAAGCGTTTGCCATTTTAGAACGTCGTATTTTATTGTTTACCAGTCTCCCCGTGGCCAGTCTGGAGCGCATGGCGTTAGAGCATAAAGTCCGTGATATTGGCGCCGTAGGCGAAGCGTAAATCCTATTTACATTGTTAAGGAGTATTGTCATGGCAACGATTCAGGTTTTTGATCCTGCTTTATGTTGTAGCACCGGTGTCTGTGGTGTGGAAGTTGATCAACAGTTAGTGGGTTTTTCGGCAGATGTCGATTGGGCTGAACAACAAGGCGCAGCAATAGAGCGCTTTAATTTGGCTCAACAACCGATGCTTTTTGCCGAGAATGCCGTCGTTAAAGCATTTTTAGAGCGTTCTGGTGCGGAAGCATTGCCCTTGATTTTGGTGGATGGTGATATGGCTTTGGCGGGACGTTACCCTAATCGAACTGAATTAGCGCGCTGGGCAGGTATTAAAGAGACAGCAGAAAAACCTGCTTCGGGGTGTTGTAGCGGTAATAGTTGCGGTTGATTAATCGACGCTCTGTGGGCAGACACGTTTACTCAAGGTTACTTTTATGTCTACATTAAAATTTCTCGATCAAGCCCCTCGCTTTCTGTTCTTTACGGGTAAAGGCGGAGTGGGTAAAACTTCAATCGCTTGTGCAACCGCTATTCAATTAGCGGATGCTGGGCGACAAGTATTACTGGTGAGTACAGATCCTGCATCGAACGTGGGTCAGGTCTTTGGTATCAGTATCGGCAATCAGATTACCTCTATACCTGTCGTGCCGGGTTTGTCGGCTTTAGAAATCGATCCACAAGCCGCCGCGCAAGTTTATCGTGATCGGATTGTAGGCCCGGTGCGTGGCATCTTACCTGAGTCTGTTGTTAAGAGTATCGAAGAACAATTGTCAGGTGCGTGTACTACTGAGATTGCCGCATTCGATGAGTTTACTGCGCTTTTAAACGACTCAACATTAACGGTGGCTTACGATCATATCGTATTTGATACTGCGCCGACTGGACACACTATCCGCTTATTGCAATTACCGGGTGCCTGGTCTGATTTTCTTGCAGAAGGCAAGGGAGATGCCTCATGTCTTGGCCCCTTGTCGGGTCTTGAAAAACAGCAAGATCAATATAAGGCTGCGGTTGATGCCTTATCAGATGCGTCACGTACCCGATTAATTTTAGTGGCACGTGCCCAGCAAAGTACCTTAAGAGAAGTGGCACGAACGCATGAGGAATTGGCAACAATTGGTTTTCGTAATCAATATCTGTTGATTAATGCTATTTTGCCCTTGAGTGAAACTAATAATGATCCTTTGGCCTTAGCTATTTATACCCGTGAACAAGCCGCGCTAAATGCCATACCTGTTGTATTGAGAGAGTTACCTCGGGATGATGTGTTATTGAAAGCCTTTAATTTGGTTGGGTTAACTGCGCTACGCCAGTTATTAGTTGATAAGGAGGCACAGGCGTCACTTCCCGTTGATGCGGTCGCCGCTTTTGATAAACCCAATCTGGCTGATTTGGTTGATGAGATTGCCTTAGAAGGACATGGACTGATCATGTTGATGGGTAAAGGGGGCGTAGGTAAAACTACTTTGGCTGCAGCATTGGCAGTTAGTTTGGCTCAACGGGGACTACCTGTGCATTTAACCACCTCTGATCCGGCGGCGCATTTAAGCGAAACACTGAATGGCTCATTAGAAAATTTAACGGTTGACCGCATTGATCCGCATGCTGAAACTGAGCGTTATCGCCAACAGGTCTTAGATACTAAAGGCGCGCTATTAGATGAGGCCGGTCGTGCCTTGTTGGAGGAAGATTTACGCTCACCTTGTACGGAGGAAATCGCTGTGTTTCAGGCATTCTCACGTATTATTCGTGAAGCAGGTCAGAAATTTGTAGTGATGGATACAGCCCCTACTGGTCATACTTTGTTATTACTCGATGCTACGGGTGCTTATCACCGGGAAGTCACTCGGCAGATGGACAGTACGGCGCATTATCTAACACCGATGATGCAATTGCAGGATACCCACCAAACTAAGGTTTTGATCGCTACCTTGGCTGAAACGACGCCAGTATTAGAAGCGGCAAATTTGCAAGCTGATCTACGGCGAGCGGGTATTGAACCTTGGGCGTGGGTTATTAATAATAGTATTGCGGCGACGCAAACAAATTCAGCATTATTGCGTCAACGAGCCCAAAATGAATTACGCGAAATTGACGCGGTTGCCCATCAACATGCTCACCGTTATGCCGTGGTGCCCTTGTCAATTGAAGAGCCCATAGGAGTGAGTCGTTTACTTGACTTGGCGGGCCATAAATAGATTTTTGATGGCCTGTTCACTTTTATTGTTATAGCTCTTCTTCAAACCAATGGTAAATCGCGGGTATCATCACTAGGGTTAATAACGTTGATGTAATTAACCCACCTATCACAACAATGGCTAAAGGCCGTTGAACTTCTGAACCGGGCCCCGTAGCAAATAAAAAGGGTATTAAGCCTAATAAT
>CANGLL010000142.1 GCA_947454605.1 Methylococcaceae bacterium
AAAATCACATATACAAATGAAGAACCAAAAAAAGAAAAACCTCGTACCACTTTAGATTTAGGGACACTTAACATCGCGGTAGTGAGTGGATAGGTGACTTGATCCTCAACCACTTGTGGTGCTTGGCCTGGATACTCGGTATACACAATCACTTGCGCATCGGATAAATCTGGCAAGGCATCCAAAGGCATTTTTGCCAAGGAATATAAACCACCTAACACAATAACAAAGGTGGTTAGCAATACCAAAAACACGTTGCGCAGAGACCAAGCAATCACCTGATTTAACATGTTTATTCCTCGCTATCGGGTGCAGACTCCGGAGCATTCATTCCGTCTAAAGCCGCTTTAAGATTACTCTCTGCATCGATTAAGAAATTAGCATGCGTAACCACTTCGTCACCCTCTTCTAATCCTGCTAAAACTGCATAGTATCCATTAGCTAAGCCACCTAATTTAACAACTCGAGGTTCAAACCGGCCTTCACCTCGACTTAAAAGCACTATATGTCGCGTACCTGTATCAATCACTGCAGAATCAGGCACCGCGGTTTGCAATTTCTCACTATTAGCAGAGGTTAAAATTAAAGTGCCATATAATCCGGGCTTTAATAAGCCCTCTTTATTGGCTAACTCCACCCGCACTTTAACCGTGCGGGTTTCGGTGGCTAAAGTGGGATAAATAAAACTGACCTTGCCAGTAAAATTTTTATCTGGATAGGCATTGATATGCACTTGCGCAGATTGCCCCACCCTAACTGCTTCTAGATCTTGCTCAAACACATCTGCCAATAACCAAACAGTGCTTAAATCCGCTAATCTAAATAACAATTCTCCGGGCATAAAACGCAACCCTTCTTGGGCAGTTTTATCTAAAACAACGCCAGAATAAGGCGAAATAAACGGTACACTATCTAACGGCTTCTGTGAGTCTTGTAAGTTTTTGAGTTGATTAGCACCCAAGTCCCAATAGCGTAAACGCTGTAAAGCATTCTTAGCTAATTGATCTGCGGTATTTAACACCTGGGGACTGCCTTGTTGCAGGGCTTTTTGACTTTGAATTGCAACAACATATTCTTGTTGAGCGGTTATCAATTCTGGACTGTAAACATTAAACAATACTTGCCCAGCTTTAACAGTCTGTCCTACTGAACTGACTACCAAGTGCTGAATCCAACCCTCATATTTAGCTGATACTGTTTTAATATGGCTTTCATCTATCTGAATACTACCCAAAGCTCGAATATCACGACTTAAATTTCTTTTAGAAATCACCGCCATGGTCACGCCCAACTTCTGTACCTTTTCAGAAGTAATTTGAATCTGCCCAGGAATATTTTGCTCACCTTCATAAACTGGCAAATAATCCATACCCATTTCATCTTTAGCGGGTTCTGGTGAAGTTACTTGCGGATTCATAGGATGCCGATAATATAAAAGCTTATGTACTTTTGCGACCTGAATATCACCCTGCTCAGTTATCTGGTGTTGCCAACCTATCCAATAACCCGCACCTAATCCAAACAGTAAAATAAGTACAATAAAGAAACTTTTAATCATGATTAATATCCTCACCTACCGCAGCTGATAATTCCGCTAATACGGCTTGAGTATTGGTCTTTGTTTGCCAATACTGCATTTGGTATTGCAACACACTCAACTCAGTACGCAATAACTCAGAAAAGCCACTCTGACTCACTTGATAACTCGCCATTAAGGAATTAACCGTTTGTTGAGCTTGAGGAATAATTTCTTGCTCTAGCAATACAGACTTTTCTTTCAACTGTTGATATTGAGCTACTTTAGAGACTATTTCTGCGAGCACTTTATGGTGCTCATCTTCGGCGGCATATTGTTCTTGTAATAACTCACTGTTACGTTGATCAACGGCTTTACTTTGTTTTTGTGCCGCATAGATGGGTACATTCATACTCAGTTGCACACTAGCAAAGTCGCTTCGAGTCTGACCTGTTGGGGCGTTTTGTCTAAAGGCATAAGCACCACCTACAGTAAAGTCTGGATAAAAATCTTGCTTAGCCAACTCCACATTACTTTTTGCCGCCTCTAACATTTTGCCGTGCTGTGCAAATAAGGGTCTAACTCTTAAGGCTTTATTTTGTAAATCAGTGGATGTTAATGCAGGAAAGTTAAAGACCACTTCATTCGGGAGATGAACTAAATACTCTACATTGCGATCAATTAATGTATTAAGCTTAGCTGATTCGGCACTTCTTAATGCTAACAAATCTAACTTTTCGGTTTTTAATTTGGATAATTCTAATTGCGCTAACATTACTTCCCTTTGCGCACCTTTACCTACTGTATAATTCACTTGAGCAACATTAATAAGTTGCTGAAAAAAATCTCCCGATGCTTCTAACAAATCAAATGTTTTTGCATAATAAAATAACCGCCACCAACTTTGTTTAACCTCACTGACCAATCGCAAACGCGCCTCTATAACAGCTTCATTGCTTGCCATCGCTTCATGTTCAGCTATTTTTTCTCGTAGGGATCGTTTACCAGGAAAAGGAATGATTTGACTAACGCCCATTTCCATCATTGTCATGTCTTCTTGGCGTAAATTGAAATTGCTAGTTGGCATATTCAACATGCCAAAATTTACCGTAGGGTCGGGTAAAGCGCCTGCTTGAGAGGGAACTGTTGCCATAGCTTCAGCTCTCGCTTTAATTTCCGCTAAGCCGGGATTACCCGCTAAAGCTCTTGCCACTGCAGCATCTAAGGTTATTTCTGTATTTTCAACAATCGACTTTGTATCAGCTTTTGCAGTGTTAAAGAATGTGAAACTAAAAACAGTGATTCTCAATACCAGCTTAATGGCTCTTAATAATGGGATAAACATAGTTTAAAACACCTTATCTTCTTTTAAACCCCTAACGAAATTGATCACCACAAAAAGCAACTGACCATTTTGTTCCATATTTCAAAACTAAACACCTGCTTCGCCTCAGTACCAGCTAAGCCATAACAAACATGTAAGGGCAATAAGTGTTCTTCTCTGGGATGACAATACCTCGCTGCTGGCGCTCTCTCCCAATGCACTAAAACCGCTTCTCGCTCTACTTCCGTGATAGCGGTGTTAGTGCAAGTATCCCTTAACCAACGCTCAAATGCCACATTTTGTGCTTGTGAACTAGGGGTTACTGAGGTTAAAAACGCCCGCATATTGTGGAATGTAAAGCCAGAACCAACAATTAAGACAGGCTCATCTCGCAAGCTCGCTAAAGCTTTGCCCAAATTGATGTGGGCCTGCGGATCTAGATTCTTGACTAAGGATACCTGTAAACAAGGAATATCAGCATTGGGATACATTATTTTTAAAGGTACAAATAAGCCATGATCAAAGCCCCGCTCTGCATCTAATTTAGCTTTAATACCCGCAACCGTGAATAGGTCAGAAATGCGTTGTGCTAATTTTGGATCACCTCGAGCAGGGTATTTAATTTGATACGCAGCATCAGGGATGCCCTCATAATCGTAGATTAATTTAGGATACGCGCCACTGCCGATAGTGACTTGCTGAGCTTCCCAATGCGCGCTAATGACTATTATGGCCTTGGGTCTAATTAAGTACTCTTTAATTTGCTTAAGACAACTCAACATTTCTTCATGGTCAGTACCTTTCAATAAAGGCAAAGGACCTCCACCATGAGATATAAATATGACAGAACTCGGATCAAATGTTTCTGAAATAGACATATTTGCGCTTAATAAATATAAAAATATTTAGAACGAATATAGCACGAGTCATTTTTAGTTTTTTATTTATTGTCACAGAATACTAAGCTGGAACAATTAAGCGATGAGGCATTGAAGCAGATGTTGAAGCACTCAAACCCTAAGTTATAAAGCATGGAAAAAATTCAACAGAACTATCCTTGTAAATAATTAGCGTTACATGACAAACAAAATGGAATTTCACTGTACCCTGAAAATATTAGTGATAAAATGATTGTCTAGTTTTAAAGCCTCTAACTTGCAACTCCTGGAGCTTACTGAAGAAAATGACTCGATCGATGATACGAATCTTAATGTTGGTCATGATTACCTTTTTAGACGCTTGTGATAACACGACATCTAATATCAAACCAGATAACAATCTAAGTTACAGCCCCGTTGCACCTACTCAAACTCCACAAACGCCAAGAACCTATAAACAAACCACCTATTCTGGTGTTTTTCAAAAACCGGGTGAGTTAGAGCCTGCCGTTGAATTTTGGCGCAAAACATACACAACATGGTATAGGTCACAAGTCGCTATTCATGATGACCGTTATTTAGATGTTATCTATGAAGTCATAGTTATACCGGGCGACGTAGCAGAAAGCTTAACCACCGAACAAAAAGAAATGGTTAAAAATCGCCGTGAATACTGGAAAACATATCTATTTACCTTAGAAAACAAAGTTCGAGGTAATGAAGTCTTATCTGCAACGGATAGACAAATAGTTGAAAAATTCAAAATGACGGGGAAACCGATTTTATCAGCATTAACAGGCGCTACTGAACGCGTGCGTTCACAACGTGGCACCCGTGAACGCTTCGTAAAGGGCGTGGAAATAAGCCATCATTACGAAAAACAATTTAAGAAAATCTTTCATGATCATGGCTTACCAGAAGATTTAGCTTATTTACCTCATGTTGAATCTTCTTTTCAACCCAGCGCAAAATCTTCTGCAGGCGCAGTAGGCATGTGGCAATTCACTAAATCTGCCGCAAAAACCTTTATGCCTTCAGATGATAAAGTAGATAAGCGCTTGGACCCCATTGCCTCCGCGACCGGTGCTGCCAAATATTTAAGCCACGCATACAAGAAGTTAGGTGACTGGCCAGCGGCAATAACCTCTTATAACCATGGTATTGGCGGTATGAAGCGCGCCCAAAATCAAGTCGGGCGTAATTTTGTAGACATTGTTGAGAACTATGATGGTCCCGCTTTTGGTTTTGCCTCCAGAAACTACTATGCACAGTTTCTTGCCGCACGTGAGATCGCTAACAACCCCAGTTTTTATATACGTTAAACGTATAAGGCTTTAATCACCCGCTTAACGGTTTCATCTTATTAATTAAAACCGTTAACGTCTATTTAGAGCTGGCGCCGAAAATTTGAACAAAGCTATAAGTGAAAATCTGTTACCTTTTAAAGTCCGCGAGGACATAAGAATGGACCAGAAAAATGAAAAGAAGAGCAAGAAGAAATCACTCACCAGCAT
>CANGLL010000143.1 GCA_947454605.1 Methylococcaceae bacterium
ATGAGCGTAGAGAAATTCTTAATAATTTGCCTATCACCATAAGAAAAACAAATATCGTTCACTTCGATTACTTTTTTACCTGAGGCATCCGCCTTCTCAAGGGCCAACTTAGCGGTACCTTGTTGTAAGCGTCTTTGAGCACGCTCATTACGTAATTTCTCTAACGCTCTTACACGCCCTTCGTTACGGGTTCTACGCGCTTTAACACCTTGTCTAATCCAAACTTCTTCTTCGGCTAACTTTTTATCAAACTCGGCATTTTGATTGGCTTCATCTTCTAAGGCAGCGGCTTTACGTGTTAAGTAATCATCATAATTACCTTGCCATGACACTAAGTTACCGCGATCTAAATCGACAATACGCGTGGCCAGTTTTTGTAAGAATGAACGATCATGCGTCACAAATAGTACAGCGCCCTGAAAATTTAATATTTGCTCTTCTAACCATAAAATACTTTCAAAGTCTAAATGGTTAGTCGGTTCGTCTAATAACAAAACTTCTGGCTCTATCACCAACGCTCTAGCTAAAGCCACTCGGCGCTTCCAACCACCCGATAGACCACTGATTTTCAAATCACCCGGCAACTCCAACTTAGTTAAGGTGGTTTCAACACGTTGTTGAAAATGCCAGCCGTTATGGGCTTCTAATTTATGTTGCAGATCACCTAATTCGTTTAAGGCTTTTTCGTCTTCATAATCCATGGTTAATGTTAATTCATGGTAACGCGTAATCCATGAGCCTAACTCACCTAAGCCCCCCGCTACCGCATCATAGATAGTGGCATCATCCGGTAAATCGGGAGATTGTTCTAACCACGATAAGCGCAACTCAGGTTGACGCCAAATATCACCGTTATCAGGCAGGATATTGCCCGCCGTTATTTTCATTAAAGTTGATTTACCTTCACCATTACGTCCTAACAAACCCACTCTTTCGCCTGGATCTAATTGAAAGTCAGCATCTTTTAATAAAGCATGGGTACCAAAGGCAATAGAAATATTTGATAAACGTAATAAAGGCATCTTGAATGTATGTATGAAGAGAAATAAGGATTACTTGCTTATTATATAGAATAATCAAGTAAGCTTTGTGACTAACCGTCAGCAGAGACGGTAATAAAAGCGAGTATCGATGGACAAGAACTGAGTCTTTATCCATCGACACATACAGACTTTGATAATTGAAAAATTAATCAGTTAAAGCAGGATAATCAATATAACCTTTTTCATTGCCACCATAAAAAGTAGCCATGTCTGGCTTGTTTAAAGGCGCATTCGCTTTAAAGCGTTCTACTAAATCAGGGTTAGCGATATATAACTGACCAAAAGCGACTGCATCCGCCAGACCTTGCTCAATTGCTTGCTCTGCTTTGGCTTGATCATAACCACCGCAGATAATCAGTTTACCTCGATACGCTTTACGCAAAATGGCTAAGCTAACCACTTTAGCACCATGACGAATATCACCTTCTAAGGCATCAACAAGATGTAAATACGCCAAACCCAAGTGATTCAATTGCTCTAATACATACACAAAAATGGTTTCTGGCGCTGAATCAGCCATATCATTAAAAGTACCGCTCGGTGATAAACGCAGACCCACTTTATCAGCCCCCCAAACCTCAACCACCGCCTGTATAACTTCTAATAATAATCGCGCTCGGTTTTCTAAACTACCCCCGTAATTATCCGTACGATTATTAGTACCATCCCTTAGGAATTGATCCAATAAATAGCCATTAGCCCCATGGATTTCTACGCCATCAAAGCCGGCTGCTAAGGCATGCTTAGCAGCATTGCGATAATCTTCTACAATGCCAGCAAGTTCAATGGTTTCTAACGCCCTAGGGGTAACAAAATCTTGCATGCCCGTCGGCGTAACACCCTTGCCTTTTGGTTTAATAGCCGAGGGAGCTACAGGCAGTTCCCCATTATGATAATCGGGATGGGAAATACGACCTACATGCCATAGTTGTAAAAAGATAAGACCTTTTTTTGCATGAACGGCTTGCGTGACCTTCTTCCAACCTTCGACATGAGCGTCATTGTAAATATAAGGGCTAGCCGGATAACCCACACCTTGAGAAGAAATAGGCGACGCTTCTGTAATGATCAAACCCGCACTGGCGCGTTGGTCATAATAGGTGACCATCATGTCATTAGGAATATTATCTGGGGCACGCATACGCGTTAATGGCGCCATCACCAATCGATTAGATAATTGATAAGGACCGATATTAAGAGGGGTTTGTAAATGAGTAGTCATAAGATTTTCACAGAGTGAGTTAGGTTGCCGCATTATAGACTTAAATAGGGTATTTATCTTATCATTCGAAAAACACAAGACAAGATATCCTATTGATAAATCTATAAAACACCCTAAGGATCAAGATGTCTTATCTACTCAAAGCATTACCTATTTTTAGACTGCAGCCAACCTAATTAGCTTCATCGATTGTCCTTCAGACCAGCAAATACATAACCATTACAATAATCTGCTTTAATGGGCAATTGTAAAGAATGATCTGTGTACACTTTTTTTCTTAACCTTGCGACCAATAATGCAATCCTCTGGTTTGCTGTATCATAATTACCGCCCATTACTTTGTTCTTGATATCTTCTTTACTCAGGACATAATCGGAGTCGAATAACAGTTTTAGGAACTTAAACTCCCTAACTGTCAGTTTTATTTGATTATTAGCAGGACTATAGAGAGAGTGTTCAGTCGTTGATAGGCGCCATACCGGGGTTATCTCCGCATCTATCACGTTTTTATCCGTTTTTTCTATCTGTATCTCATTGATCGCTTTAACTAGGTTTTGTGCATCGGTAACCGTATTACAGCCCGCCTCTACATATTCCGTTAGCGTTTCTGGGTTTTCACCCAATACAATAATAAAGAGCGTTGGACTCATGAGACGATAACGTTCAATCATTTTTACATCTTCGGATTGAATACTACTATCAACAACAAGTACGTCTAGTTGCCCGTCTACAATGCATTTAAATAAGGAGGTTGCGTCAGAAAAGACATTAATACCCAATTTATTTGAATTGAGTGCATTAATACACAATGTCTCTAACGCTCGATGTTCAACAAATATCCCAGCGGTATGTTTCATTTTATTTATTTATTTGATCGATTAAACGATCTAAAGGATGGCATTACAAAATGTGTGGCCAAACTCGATTCTACTCGCATTTAAGATATAAACTAATATAGTTTCACTTTTCATCTAAAAGCTTAGGCTCAATGTCATATTGTAGTGCGCTACATCTTAATTGAGACGCGCTTGCCAAACATCGTATCGGCTTGCATGCATATACATATTTCTGCGGTGGATCCTCCGATCCACAACTCAAGCCCTAAAGCCATTTCTGCACTGATAGCAGCTTTGCCGTTAATGAGGTGCGATAGCGACTTCGTTAATGCTGATATCCAGTTCGAGTAAGATATCTTCTTTAATAAACTGCCCTGATGGGGTAGATTAAGCATATTCATTTTTGTGTCTTATTTGTAATATTTTCATCCATTACAACAATTCATTCTTATAACAATAAAGTACACACAACATATCTAGAGAGTAAATCTCCATAAATAAGGAGATCTCAGTACTTCATTGACTAAAATGCCTGTTATCAAAGTAAATGTTATTTGCCTGACGTTGATTTGCTTAAAACATAATTTATAGTCGCTTGAGCCTGAGTAGTGCCACCACTATTAATGGCAACGCCACCGAGAGTCGCTACAAATTTAGCACTGCCGGCAATATTCGGGGCTTTCACCGTTGCTATGTAAGTGCCATTACCTTTATCAGTCACTGCACTGATAGTACCGGTGGCTGATGACGTTAATTTAGTAATGGTCACCGTTGCTCCACCCGTGGTTAGATTATTTCCATTCGCATCTTTCGCCTGCACGGTCAATAACTGGGTACTAGTCCCATTTGCTGTAATGGAAGCTATCGCAGGTGTTAAGGTCGATGTATTAGCAGAAACTGGACCTACTAAATAATTTACAATTGCTTGAGCCTGAGCAGTACCCCCATTTTTAATGGCAGCACCACCAATCGTCGCAACAAATCGACCAATGCCGGCGATAGTCGGAGCTGTCACAGTTGCTGTGTAAGTACCGTTACCATTATCACTCACTGCACTGATTGTGCCAGCAATAGTTGGAGTTAATTTCGTAATGGTTACCGTTGCACCGCCCGTGATTAGATTATTTCCATTCGCATCTTTCGCCTGCATGGTCAATAATTGTTTACTAGAACCATTAGCTATTATGGAGGTTGTCGCAGGTAATAAAGTGGATTTTGAAGCATTAGCAACACCAACAGTTACGTTTTCTAATTGCGTAGCAGAAGATAAAACACTGACGTGATCACTTGCGGTTATAGTAGGCGTGCCAGCTAAGGTATCTTTATATTTAAAGTTCGCTGTATTACTGACACTAGCAATCATCACGCTGTTTATGACTGTGACCCCATCTGTTGCATAAAAAGTAACATTCCCTTTACTATTGCTGCTTAAATCAACAACGCGTCCATTGATACCAGCAGACACAGGATTGCCGAAAGCATCTTGAATTTGTACACTCAACATACCCGATACTGAGCCTGCTGTTAAGGCCTGAGGAAAACTAGTAAAAACAAGTCGAGTTGCTGGATTAGCGGTGAAATTAACACTAGCTATTGAATTGAATGATGTCGAACCCAGCTTGCCACTGATTGTAGAAATGCCAGTTTTAGTGGCTGAAGTTAAAATGGCATTGTAAGTGCCATTATTATTATCAATGACACTACCCAAGGTTCCAGCTGTGCTAATCAATGTAACTACACCTCCACTACTAGTCAAATTATTTCCATTGGCATCTTTCAGTTGTAAGGTAATAGTGGTGGTACTAGTGCCATTAGCAACTATAGAAGTTGACGATGCGGTTAGAGTACTAGTCGTAAAACTAGCTGCGCCCGCTGTGTACGTGATCGTGGCTTGAGTTTGACTGCCCGCACCACTCTTAACCGCTGCTGAGTTTAAGGTCGCAACAAACACACCACTGCCCGTTGCCACGGGTGAAGTGACGGTCGCAGTGTAAGTACCATTATTATTATCAGTCACCGAGCCGAAAGTACCCGTTCCGGTTGATTTCGTGATGGTAACCGTGGCTCCACCGG
>CANGLL010000144.1 GCA_947454605.1 Methylococcaceae bacterium
GGTTGAAACCATGCAATTAATCACTCTCGGTTTGGTGGTGGTTTTTGGTGGTGCTACGATCTATCTACATGACGAACAATACTTAAAATGGAAGTTTTCTATCATTGAATGGTTATTCGGTTTAGTTTTTTTAGGCAGTCATTTCTTTGGCGAGCGAACTTTTATAGAACGAATGATGTCCAATAATCTGACTTTACCAAAGCCTATCTGGAAACGGCTAAATTTTAGCTGGGCCAGTTTCTTTATCAGTGTGGGTTTTATTAATGTTTACGTGATGTTTAACTTTAATACAGATGACTGGGTCACGTTTAAAACTTTTGTGGCACCGGGTTTAATGGTGCTGTTTTTAATCCTACAAATGAGTTTTTTGTATAAATACATCCCAGACGAAAAGGAAAAATAAGTGCTCTACGCCATAATAAGTGAAGATGTACCGGATAGCTTATCCAAGAGACTAGCAGCAAGGCCTGCTCACCTTAACCGTTTAGAAACATTGCAAAATGCAGGTCGCTTAGTATTAGCAGGCCCACACCCCATCAGTGATAGTGAGACCCCTTCGGAAGCGGGTTTTAGCGGCAGCTTAATTGTGGCAGAGTTTGATAATTTAGTGGCGGCGAAAGCATGGGCAGATGCCGACCCCTATATAGAACAAGGGGTTTATGCTAAAGTGACCGTCAAACCATTTAAAAAGGTATTTCCTCAATGACATCTGAACACATTAAAAAACTTTTAAACGAATCACTTAATCCTGATTTGTTAGAAATTATTGATAATAGCGCTGCACATGCCGGTCATGCTGGTGCAAGAAGTGGTGGCGGTCATTATCATGTTACAATTATCTCCGAAGCTTTTGAAGGTAAGTCGTTAGTACAAAGACATCAACTTATCTATAAGGCCCTTGGCGATTTAATGAAACAAGAAATTCATGCCCTAGGCATAAATGCTCTATCACCCTCTGAAGAAACTAAAGGAAGTTTATAAATGAAAAAAAAGATTATCCCACTACTTGTTGTTGGTACTGCATTAATTACAGGATGTATCGATGATAAAACACAGTCTGCCGCACCCGTTGTTGCTAAAACTGATGCTATCGCTGAAGTTAACGGTGTCTATATTTCTAAATCAACATTAGCTGACTTAGAAAAAGAAATCGCTGAACGCTCACACGGTCAAAAATTTCCACAAGAAAAATTAGTTGAAGAGTTAATTCAACGTGAATTATTAGTACAAGACGCTAATAAAAAACAATTAGGCAACTCTCCTGAGATTATTGCGCAATTAGAAAGTGCTAAAAAAACCTTATTAACTTCAGCCGATGTACAAAACTTTATTAAATCAAATCCAGTAACAGATGCTGAAATTAAAGCTGAATATGATGCAAAGGTAGCAGGTGAAAACGGTACTGAATATAAAGCTCGTCACATTTTAGTAAAAACTGAAGACGAAGCTAAAAAGATCATTGTTGAGCTAGATAAAGGCGGCGACTTTGCAAAAATTGCCAATAAAGTATCTCTAGATGGCAAAGACACTCAAAATGGTGGCGATTTAGGTTGGTTTGTAGCAAGTCAAATGGTGGCTCCTTTTTCTGACGCTGTAGTTAAACTAGGAAAAGGTCAATACACTAAAACACCTGTACAAACTCAATTCGGCTGGCATGTAATCTTAAGAGAAGATTCACGTGCACAAACACCACCCGCATTAGATTCTGTTAAAGAACAGTTACTACCTTATTTACAACGTAAAAAAGTTCAAGACTTCATTGAAGGCTTGCGTAAATCTGCTAAAGTAGAAATCTTACTTCCTAAAGAAGTACCCGCTAAAGCGCCTGAGCCTACTGCAAAAGGCAATACCGTCAATGAAGAAGTGGCTGTAGGTGAAGTTAAAGATAAAGACGGCAAAGTAATTGCGGAAGAAGTCGTTGTTGATGATGTAGTAAAAGATAAAGATGGTAAAGTAATTGCGGAACAAGTCGTTGTTGATGAAGTAGTAAAAGACAAAGACGGCAAAACCGTTTCAGAAAAAATTGAAGTTGAAAAAGTAGCAGAACCCGCCCAAAAATAAGTAGTATTTTCATTCTGTTAAATCCATACCCCGTCCACAAGCTATGTGCACGGGGTATTTTTTTATATAAACAACATAAACCGTATAGCAGTAAGATGATAAATATATTATGGCTTAGTACTGCCTTTTTTTTTGGATTGCTAGCTATCAGACTTACTCTTCCTCCATTAGTTGGCTATTTAATTGCTGGCTATGTTCTGCATATCATAAATATTACCCCCTTAGAAAATTTAAACTATTTTGCCGAGATTGGCATTCAATTACTTTTATTTACCGTTGGCTTAAAATTAAAACCTAGCTCACTCATCAAAAAAGAAGTGCTTTTTGTCGGTAGCTTTCATTTATTAGTCATGGCCGTTGTGTCAGCCATAAGCTTCTTAATACTGGATAATCATTTAGTAGGCGGTGTCATTCTAGGATTAAGCTTAGCTTTTTCAAGTACTATTTTTGCTATTAAAGTATTGGAAGATAAGGGTGAGTTATCTTCTCTACATGGCCGAGGTGTCTTAAGCATATTAATTTTGCAAGACCTAGTTGCTATTGCTTTACTTGCCTTTGCTGAAAACAAAAACCCATCTCCCTGGGCTTTTAGTATATTTTTATTACCTTTTATCAGGCCTTTAGTTCATCGCATATTATCTTACTGCACAGCACCCGAATTAAAGTTACTCTTAGGCGTATTAGCTGCCCTTAGCGGTGGAATATTAGCAGAAAGTGTTGGAATTTCCGCAGACATTGGTGCACTATTGGCAGGTATTACTTTAGCAAACCATCCGAGCATTGATGAACTGTCTAATCGCTTATGGAGCATTAAAGAATTATTTCTAGTCGCATTTTTCTTACAAATCGGCTTAACGGACTTACCTAATCAAAACCAAGTTTTTGAAGTATTATTTTTATTAATTCTATTACCGGCGCAAGGTATTCTATTTTTCTTTTTATTTACCCTAGCAAAACTCAGAGCTAGAACTGCATTTGTTGCGGCCTTAGCATTGATGACTTATTCAGAATTTGCACTCATCACAACGACGGCTGTTATAGACGCAAAATTATTACCATCAGAATGGCAATCTATTATAAGTCTTGCCGTAGCCGGTTCTTTAATAGTAGCCGCCCCCCTTAACAGACATGTACACACTCTGTTTTCTTGGTTAGAGCCTTTACTCATTAAATTTGAACGGAGGTCTTTACATACCGACCGTCTTCCCGATTCATTTGGTGCCACTGAATGGTTAGTTGTAGGAATGGGAAGAACTGGAGTGTCAGCTTATCAAACCTTAACCAACCAAGGTCAGCGCGTAATTGGTTTAGATTCAGACCCTACCGTTTTGGAAACACAACTCAATTCAAAGCGCAGAGTTGTCTATGCAGATATCGTCGAAAGTGAAATTTGGGGCCGATTACCTTTAGAAAAAATCAAGGGCGTTGTATTAACATTACCGTCTTATCATCAGCGTATAAATGCTATCAAAAAACTACGTAAGAACAAATTTTGTGGCTTAATTGGAAGTATTTGTTATCTGGTAGATGATGAAAAACAACTATTAAACGCCGGTGCAACCTTTGTGATTCATCCCATGGATGAAGCCGGTAAACGATTAGCCGAGCAAATACTGATTATGGACATCTAACAGAAAGAAATAAGGTTAGTTGATTATTTCTTATGCCAGTTTTTCAAAATAATGGATAATGAACTGAACAGTTCTATTACCTTTATACTCATTTATATCCATTTTGTAAGCGGCTCTAATTTGCCTTAAGCCTAACCAGTGCTCAGGTTTATCAGCAAAAAAGGCGATACCATCAATCATGGTATGTTCATCTGGTCGACGCAATACAAACTTAAGGTGGCGTTGCCCCACTATCCGCACTTGAATCACATCAAATACGCCATCGAAGACTGGCTCTGGAAAATCCTGTCCCCATGTTGCACCATTTTGCAATAATTCAGCCATTTCTAAAGTGGTTTCTGCTTCGTTTAGCTCACCGTCGCTTAAAATCTTTTGTTCCAGATCTACACCTTCTAAACGCTTAGTCACCATTTCATCAAAAGCTAAAGCAAAGGTAGGATAGTCGTGCATGCTGATGGTTAAACCAGCCGCCATGGCGTGACCACCAAATTTACTGAGTAACTTCGGATAGGCTGCCGCAATATCACTGAGTACGTCTCGTATATGTACCCCAACAATAGAGCGCGCAGAGCCTTTTATAATATCAGTACCGGCGGGCGCAAATGCGATAACCGGCCTATGGACTTGTTCTTTAATGCGCGACGCTAAGATACCAATTACGCCTTGATGCCACTTAGCATCATAGATACAAACACCTGCGGGTAAATGTGCTTTATCTACGATTTTCATGTCAGTGATTAAGAGCATAGCTTCATGCTTCATGGTCGCTTCTACTTCTTTGCGATCATTATTAAAGCCATCTAATTTTAATGCGATTTCTCGTGCTTTTATGGGATCATCTGTGAGCAAACACTGTATGCCCAAAGACATATCATCCATTCGGCCTGCAGCATTTAAACGTGGTCCAATTGAGAACCCTAAGTCCACTGCCACTAAGTTCTGTATGTTTTTACCTGCCACTTCAACCAGCGCTTTTATACCCGCATGACATTGGCCTTGGCGAATTCTTATAAGCCCTTGATGGACTAAAGCACGATTCGTTTGTTCTAAAGACACTACGTCAGCTACAGTACCCAAAGCCACGTAATCGAGTAACTTCGCTAAGTTAGGCTCAGGAATTTTCTTTAGCTCAAACCAACTGAGTTCCCGCAATTTAGTTCGCAAAGCCATCAAAACATAGAACATGACCCCGACACCCGCTAAAGATTTATTGGGAAATTTATCGCCAACGAGATT
Source organism: Methylococcaceae bacterium (assembly GCA_947454605.1). GTDB lineage: Bacteria > Pseudomonadota > Gammaproteobacteria > Methylococcales > Methylomonadaceae > Methylobacter_C. The sequence goes on from CANGLL010000144.1 coordinate 4,929, forward strand.
TGGATTTACAATGGCATGCGCCTTAGGCAGATGCTCACCAGGCAAATGGTGGTCGGTGATCAAAACTTTAATACCGGCTGCATTTGCCGTATCGACCCCTTCAATGCTCGAGATTCCGTTATCTACCGTTAAAATAACCTGCGGATCTTGCTGCTTAACTAATTCTACAATTTCTGGCGTTAAGCCATAACCGTATTCAAAGCGATTAGGAAC
>CANGLL010000145.1 GCA_947454605.1 Methylococcaceae bacterium
ACCCCTGCCCCCGCCATAATCACTGCCGATAATAGTTGTAATAATCGGTGACCATGAAAATCACCCAAAGGCATACTTAATAAGGCCTCTATACTACCGATTAAAGCGCCCCCTAAGGCGTAACTCGTTATGCGACCAAAGTTGTAATTAAATACAAAGGGTAACAGTAGCTTTTTGTTATTACGAATTTCAGGACTTAAACTTAAGGTTAACGTACCTATAATAGAACCACACATACCAATGCAATGTAGGCTACTGAATAGCCCCATCATAAAAGCAACCCCATAGGACGTTGTAAATTCAGGATCAAATATCATAGTAAAGTTTAAGTTAAAGAATTTATCGAGATAGATTTAATGAGATTTTAAATCCCTATACAAATTGAGCCAGTATTTGTAACTGAATCTTTTCTGCCATAACTTTACGATCTTCAGCATCACGAATAGGTCGGCCCACTACAATGTAGTCTGCTCCATTTTGGAAAGCCATTTCAACGCTCACAACCCGTTTTTGATCATCATCTTCACGATTATCAACGGGGCGAATACCTGGGGTAATCACTAATAATTTGTGGCCTAATTCTTCTCTAAGCATAGAGACTTCTAAACCCGATGAAACGATACCATCACAACCAATCTGCAAAGCGCGTTTAGCGCGCGATAATACTAAGTCACGTACATCACACTTAAAGCCTAAATCATCTAAGTCCCCGCGATCCAAACTGGTTAAGGCCGTTACCGCTAACACTTTAAGATCGCCTTTCGATTTAGCCGCTGATTCCATAATAGCGTCATTACCATGAATAGTCGCAAGATCTACACCTTTGCTACTTAAGGCTTTAATCGCCCTGCCCACTGTCTCTGGTACATCAAAAAACTTAAGATCAACAAACACTTTTTTGTTCTGTTGTTTTAACCATTCGATAAAACCGAAATAATCACCCGACATAAATAACTCCATGCCGACTTTATAAAAGATCACCGAATCACCTAATTCTTCCACTAACGCTTGTGCTTCTGGGATACTGGGAACATCCAACGCCATAATTAAACGTTCGCGGACAGGTATGTCTTTAGTTGATATCAATGTCATAAACTAGGTATAAGATTAAGAATTATAAGAATTTGTGTCGTCTAAGGCTTACTCTGTTTTTAAGCCTGCTTTATCCCACGCATTAAGACCACCTTCCATGTTGTATACATAAGAAAAACCAGCAGATTTTAACACATCACTCGCTTGAGCAGAGCGTCTACCTGATCGACATTGCGCAATAACAGGACTGTCTTTATATTGTTTAAGCTCGGTTAAGCGTTCAGGTAACTGACCTAATGGAATATGAATAGCGCCTGGAATATGCTGTTCTTTCCATTCACTGTCTTCACGCACATCTATAATAACGGCTTTCTTTTTGTTAAATAACTGCTCAGCTTCTACTGGAGATATCGCCGGAATGGCATTACTTTCAGCCTTTAAAAGACCACTCAATAATACTATTGAGATAATGATAGCTGACTGAAAATATTTAAAAAATGACATGGTCTAACTCCTAAGCATAATAAATTTATAATTATTGTCGATCACAAACAAACAGCGCTTTATTTATATGATATATATTACCGGAACTCGATTTAAGATTGCACGCTATTAATACCCCATAAAATAAACACATGAACTCAACATTGTTGCAAATGTCAGTATTGATGGCTTGTGGTATCGGCTGGAAAATACTTAAACCTGCTAATTTAGGCGCCGAACAAACCCGCTTAATACTTACGTCCGTCGTTTATTATTTATTTCTCCCGGCCATGGTTTTAGAGGTTCTGTGGAACTCAGACCTTGGGATGCATTCCGTCAATTTTATGCTAATGGGTGCTAGTAGTATTTTAGTGGCTATGTTCTGCACTTGGGCAATAGGCAAATGTCTAAAACTAGAAAATAAACGCTTAGGCGCCATTATTTTAGCGACCGTTCCCAATGTAACCTATCTAGGCCTACCCTTTTTAGAACAAACATTCGGCTACTGGGCTCGCTCTGTGGCAATACAAGTGGACTTGTTTTCTGCTGCACCCATCGTCTTTACCTTAGGTATTATGGTCGCGCGACATTATGGGGAAGATGCTACTGAAAACGCTAAATCTGTACTATCTTTTTTAAATGCACCGCCTTTTTGGGCCGCGGCCATAGCTATTATCTTAAATCTTAATGGCATATCTGCCCCCGTGTGGTTTGCGGCAGCATTACAGAAACTATCCGGTGCCGTAGTGCCTCTCATGTTGATTTCTCTCGGGCTCGCCTTAAATTGGCGAGCGGTTACCCGCAAAAACATTCCTTATGTGTTACCCGTAATTATCATAAAAATGTGTTTATTACCTTTATTTGCTATGACCTTAGCGTCTTATTTAACCATGGACGGACAATACAAAGCGGCGGCCGTTTTAGATTTAGCCATGCCCAGCATGGTAGTAGGCGTCGTATTTTGTGATCGCTATAAATTAGACAGCGCACTGTATGCGATGACGGTAACAGTGACTACCGCACTGAGTTTATTTACTCTGCCTTTCTGGCATCATTTACTAGTCAATGAGTTTATGCAATGAATCCAACGCTAGAAATATTCTCCCAAGGTGAAGAAATTGTCACCGGGCAAACGGTTGATACTAATGCGGCTTGGTTAGCTCAAGAAGCCATTCATTGTGGATTTACAGTGACTCGCCATACCGCAGTCGGTGACAAACTAGCTGATCTAATCCACTTACTATCTGAGATTGCAGCAAGAGCGGACTGCTGTATTTGTACAGGCGGCTTAGGCCCAACCTCTGATGATTTAACCGCTGAAGCCGTCGCAAAAGCCTTTGATAAACCCTTAATATTTGACCAGATTGCCTTTGAGAAAATTAAAGGTTTCTTTGAGCTCAGAAACAGAGCTATGCCTGAGATCAATAGAAAGCAAGCCCTATTACCACAGACAGCTATCCGCATCGATAATGCTTGGGGTACTGCCCCCGGCTTCGCTATAAAACATCTTCGATGCTGGTTTATATTTTTACCCGGCGTGCCCTCAGAAATGAAAGCCATGTTCATAGAACATGTTAAACCAGACTTACTTGCTAGATTTACTTTACACCCACCCCATCTAATCAGCTTAAAAACCTTTGGTTTAGGTGAGTCCGCCATCCAAGAACTCATCAAAGAAATTAAAATACCTTACAAGGTTGAATTGGGGTTTAGAGCAGGCACCGATGACGTGCAAACTAAATTACTATTCCCTTTTGATTATCCTAAAACTGATCTAAATACATTAGTTTCTGAGTTTAACGACTGCTTAGGTGATTATGTCTTTGCTATTGATGGCTTAAGGGAACCTACTGGAGATTTGGCGTTTGAAATTGATAAATTTATGACCGCTAATAAGCAATCATTAGCGGTTATAGAAACGGCTAGTCATGGGCTACTGACTGCAAAATGTGTTGGCTATGGTTGGTTGATAAAAGCCAGTTATGAGAAAAATATTAAAGTCTCCACTCAAGCGCTGAGCACTGAAGAGCATCTTATTCATGCTAAAGATCTCGCCATGGAAACTCAGAAAAATACTGGCGTTAATGCGGTATTGATACAGCTTTATACAGGCGATGAGAACGCACTGATAGACAAAAATAAATCTATAGGGCTATTGAGTGTTTTACTAGTGGGTAAAGCGTTTTATCAAACGACTCATTCTATCGTTGGCCCCATTTCACGAAAACAAAACCAAGCCGCTCTATTAAGCCTAGATCTATTGAGACGTTATTGTCAGGGAAAAACTATTTGATGAAGGGCGTTTACATTAAAAAACGCATATGACGTGTATCATGACTAGAGCAATCAAAAAGATTGCTCTAGTGTGATTAATTTTAGATCCGCTACTCGATTATAACGTTGCTAATACAGCGGCAACCGTTTCACCCATGGCTGAAGGTGTTGGACTGATGAGTACGCCCAACTCTCTTAAGATAGCTACTTTTTCTGCAGCGCCTTCGCCCGCAGAAGAAATAATCGCACCGGCATGGCCCATACGACGACCTTCTGGTGCAGTTAAGCCCGCAATATAGGCAATTACTGGTTTTGTCATATGCTCTTTCGCATATAAGCCCGCTTCAACCTCTTGTGGACCACCAATCTCACCAATCATTAAAACTACTTTGGTTTCTGGATCATTCTCAAAGTGCTCTAAGATGTCACGGTGTGAGCTACCGTTAATGGGGTCACCACCGATACCTACAGAAGTAGAAATACCAATACCCAAACGCTTCATTTGGTCAGCGGCTTCATACCCTAAAGTACCCGAACGACCCACGATACCTACGTTACCTTGTTTGTAAATATGACCCGGCATAATTCCCAACATAGAACGACCTGGGCTGATAGTACCCGCACAGTTAGGACCGGTTAAAATCATGCGTTCTTCAACAGGGAAACGACGCAAAAAGTTTTTAACCGTCATCATGTCTTGAGTAGGAATACCATCTGTAATCGCTACGCAATATTTAATACCCGCATCAGCGGCTTCCATAATAGAGTCAGCAGCAAATGCGGGCGGTACAAAAATGATACTCGCTTCTGCACCTGCTTGGCTCACTGCTTCTTTAACCGTATTAAAAACAGGTAACCCTAAATGCGTTTGGCCACCTTTGCCCGGTGTTACACCACCGACAACGTTTGATCCGTAATTGATCATGTCTTGCGCATGAAAACTACCGATTTTTCCGGTGAATCCTTGAACAATAATACGGGTTGTTTCGTTAATAAAAATTGCCATTTAAATCTCTCCAGCCGCTTCTTTTGCCACTACTTCGTTACGCGCTTGCACAGCTTTTTCTGCTGCTTCGGCTAACGTTTCTGCAGTAATGATCGGTAAACCACTTTCTTTAATGATACGTTGACCTTCTTCAACGTTAGTACCTGATAAACGCACAATCAATGGCACTTTCATGTCAATTTTTCTAACGGCTTGCACAACACCTTCAGCGATCCAATCACAACGATTAATACCCGCAAAGATATTTACTAACATCGCTTTAACGCCTTTATCCGCTAAAAC
>CANGLL010000146.1 GCA_947454605.1 Methylococcaceae bacterium
CTTTTATCGCCAAAATTGAGCCTGCTTTCAATGCTGTAATCGTAGCTGATAAGGCAGGCTCATTCCCTTTGATAATGAGATCATTTTGATAAAAACTCAGTATAGGACCGCATTCTGGACAAGATAAAGCTTGGGCGTGATAGCGACGATCAGTGGGGTCGGTATATTCTTGGAGACAGTTTTGACACATCTCAAATTTTTCCATGCTGGTTGCTTCACGATCATAGGGAAGTTGATGCATGATCGTGTATCTAGGACCACACTGCGTGCAATTGATGAATGGATGCAGATATCGACGATTAGTGGGTGACTTTAATTCTAATAAACAGGCATCACAGAGGCTGTAATCCGGTGGAATATGTGCGGCTGTGAGGGGGGTATTTTGACTAGTGAGTACTGTAAATTCAGTATAGTGCTGAGTAGACAGTTGTGCGGTAATCAATTCTTTGATGCGTGCATTGGTGGGTGCTTTAGTGACTAATTGTTCTTTAAAGGTAGACAACTCTTTATCGCTACCTTCTGCCACTATTTCAACTGCACTGCCTTGGTTTCTAACCCAGCCCGTTATGTTTAGCTGATGGGCTAACTGCTTTACAAAAGGTCTAAATCCAACACCTTGTACTCTACCGATTATTTTTAGGTGTATAGCCTCTTGGGATAGATGAGTCATTTTGACCCTTTTATACCAGAAGACCACCAAATTCGACACGCACCTTCATCAGAAACCATGCACGGCCCAATAGGGTTTCTAGGCACACAACTGTCTCCATATAAACGACATTCGTTGGGTTTTATTTGTCCTAAAATAACTTTCGCACAATCACACCCCGGCGGCATGATGCCGGCCTTTTTACGCGCTTCATCCGCATAACTTGGAAAGTGAAGTCTTGCATTATGGGCATCAAATTGAGCACACAGCTCATAACCTGAATTTGGAATGCACCCTATGCCACGCCACGGTGCATCAATAACACTAAAACAGGAGGCTAATAGTTGTTGTGCCTTTGGATTACCGGCTGCATTAACAACTTGCGGATAGCAATTATCTATAAATACTTTACCCTCAATGTGTTGTCGTAAGACTGAGTAAATCGCCATGAGCAAACTCTCAGGTGTAAAGCCCGCCACAGCGGTAGGAATATGATGTTGATGAGAAACGAAATTCCATTCATTAGATCCCATAATGGTCGCTACATGTCCAGGGGCAATAAGCGCATCGAAAGTAACATTATCTGAGTTTAGTAACAAAGCAACTGCCGGCCATGTTAATCGACCACTCATCAGTAATAGTAAATTGCTGGGAATACCATCAGACAGCATGGCCGCGACTGGCGCGCAAGTGGTTTCAAAACCCGCAACAAAGAATACAATCGTTTGATCTGGATTTGCACGTGCAATGGCAACAGCCTCGGTAGGTGAGGCTATGGGCCTAATGTCTGCCCCAGATGCTTTGGCTTGCTCTAAGGTGCGGATATTATTGATAGCCGTATTAACGGGGACTCTAAATAAATCGCCGAACGCGAGTAAAACAACGGCTTCGTTCAGTGCAATTTGGATGGCTTGATAAATATCTTCTTCTGGACAAATGCATACAGGACAACCGGGCCCTGGTATCAGTTCTATGGTATTGGGTAAAAGTGAGCGTAAACCTGCGTGAGTGATTGAACGTTCATGGCCGCCACATACATTAATGATACGCACCTTTTTTGTGATGGTTAACTCATTAATACGTTGTAGTAACTGTTTTGCATCTGTAGCCATAATAATTAATGTTGATGCGTTTTAACAGGGTAAAACTTATGGGGCGTTGCCTTTGCATGCAGTAAAGCCCCGTCTTGTTGCACCTTAGGCTTTTGGGTTTGATGGTTAAGTAATAATGCTTGGTGTTGGTGTATTTCTGATTTTAACCATGATATCCACTCATCCATTCCTAGGTTATTTTTAGCACTGATAGTAAGGGTAGGGGCTTTATTAGCAAGATTGTGCACATTTTGCTTTGCATTGTCGATTGAGAAATCATCCAAATAGGGCAATAAGTCCAGCTTGGTGATAAGCACTAGATCTGCTGCTTTAAACATGACGGGGTATTTTGAAGGTTTATCATCACCTTCAGTAACTGATAATAAGACAACATTACGATGATGACCTAAATCAAAACTAGCTGGGCAGACTAAGTTGCCTACATTTTCTATAAACAATAAATCCAAACCTTTTAGAGGCATATGATGCAATACATTATGAATTAAATGCGCATCAAGATGACAGGCTGTCCCCGTAGTTATTTGATACGCTGGGACGCCTTGTGCCTGGATACGTTGTGCATCATTCTCAGTTTCAAGATCACCTTCAATGACAGCAATGGATAATGACTCTTTTAGCTGTTTGATGGTAGATTCTAGCAAAGCTGTTTTGCCAGAACCTGGGGAGGACATTAGGTTAATGACCAATACTTTCTCTGCGTCAAAGTGCGCACGGTTATGGTCTGCTTGATTATTGTTGTGCGTGAGTAAATTTTGTAATACAGAAATAGTCGTTAATCCTTCTTTAGGTTTTTCGTTCTGGATTAAAGATTGATTGCCTGGCGTAACATTACAACCACAGGTATTGCACATAGATTTACCTTATAAGAAATGATTCATTAAGTTGCAGTATATAAAGCCACATTGGCTAATATTAATTCGTCACCACTGATCAATCGCGTATCATTACTCTGACACGAGGGGCATACTAAGTAATTGTTAGTTGCACTTGATTGTTCACCACAATGTGGGCACTCAATAATGATGGGGGTAGTGTTAATAATGAGTTGAGCGTTTGCGACGACTGTATCTATTTTAAGAATCTTAAAGGCATTATCAAGTAATAACGGTTCAACACCCGCTAATGGCCCTAGGTTAAGAGTAATAGATTCAATGGTTTTTGCTTGATGTTGCTGAGCTATTTTTATGACTTGTTCCAACAAGTTCTCACATAAAGACAGTTCATGCATTAAGGTCATCCTCCGCTTGCATTTGGTCAATTAATTCCCAAGTAGACAAGGCCTCTGCTTCAGATATCTTTTGTATGGCGTAGCCCACATGAATTAATACATAGTCTCCAATTTGGATATCGTCGTCTTGTAATAAAGTTAAACTCACGTCTCTCATAACGCCATGCGTCATACATTGAGCGGTATTTGCTTCAATCTTGGTTATTTGCATGGGTAAGGCAAGACACATATTTTTACCTAAGATGAGTGGTTAGAGGGATAGTGATTTGCTGTTGATGAGTAATGGATGTATTTATTGGTAGAAAAAGTCATCTTCTTCATTAATATCTAAGTCTAGTGTTTCGCCCGGAATGCGTTTTTCTTCCATAATCCATTCCCCTAAATCAATTAAGCGGCAACGATCACTACAAAATGGCTTGAACTTGCTTTCAGAACACCATACAACTGCACATTTGCAGGTTGGGCACTTTACGGTAAGTGGTGATTTTGATGTTGACATTAGAATAAACAGCGCGTCAGACTGAAAGGGATATCTTGTAGGCTTTGAACAGGTGAGCCATTTTCTGGATTGATTTCCATAAAGCGTATATTACATCGGTGCTTACCGCCACTAATCTCTGCATAATAGGGTAAAGATTTATCAATCTGTACACTGATCAATTGAAACGGTTGATTCTGGTCTAAAGCAATTTGAAAAAAACCCGCGGTAGCCGTTTGTGGCTCTGGCGAACAACTACCTCTTATAAAATTTAGGATATAAGTTATTGCCGTATTCACATTCATAAAAGGTTTGCTCCAAGTTTCTAGGTCCTTGATGCAATGTTCATCATCTTGGCTTAGCCAATAATGGAATTCTGGGATGTCAAAGGAGCAACTGCCACCGGGTATTGAACTGCGTTGAGCAATGTTTTGTAGTAACGCTTTCTTTGAATTGGCTCCGTTCATTTTTTCACTCAAGCCATGCAGTTTTTTTGTTATATCCTCTAATTGATCAAGAATAGCTTGTAATTTTATTTTATTGACGCCTTCACTGTTAGCAATTTTCTTGAGAATTGTATTTTGACGCGTTAGTTCTTTTAATACTTCTGATCTAATGTCAGTGCGTTTGAATATAGACATAATGTCTAATAGCACGCTAATAGCTGCGCGCTTGTCATTCATGTTGGGGTTGGCTGTAAAGTAAATAAATTGGTTGAACAGATGTTCGAGTCTTATGAAAACACGTATTTTTTCATTGAGTGGAAATTCATAAATTATGGCGTTATTCACAAAAAAATTTTCCTAGCTATTGCTTTTAGTAACGTACAAATTGTGCAGTTTTTTAACATCTTCCGCAAGCACATCCTGTGTATTTATATTATTTAATAGATCATCTGCATGTTCGATTCTGAAATCTCTAGATACTTGACTGTTGATGATATTGTAAATAGTGTTAAGTGGCATAGTCTCTCGATTTAGAAGCCTTTTAATTTGGACTTCAACCGGACAATCTACGACTAATACTCTGTCAACTAAAGAGGTCCATTGCGTTTCAAATAGTAAAGGTACACAGATAATGCAATAAGGGCCGTTTAACTGCTTAACTTGGTATTGAATTGTTTTGTATATAAGAGGGTGAAGTAAGCGCTCTAGTTTATGTTTTTCTTCACGGTTATTAAAAATAATATCTCTTAAAATAGCCCTGTTTAAAGAGCCATCACTTTTGATGACACGCTCTCCAAAAAGTTCACTGATTGAACTTAGTGCAGGTTGACCAACAGCCACTAATTCATGTGCTATAACATCGGCGTCAATAATAGGCACGTTGTGTTCTTGAAATAAAAGGGTAACCGTTGTTTTACCACAAGCAATACCTCCTGTTAAGCCAATCTTTAACATCTGTCTATAGACCAAATGAGGCAAAATAAAATTGATTCAGTTCGGGGCCCCATAAAAGTGCTAATAATCCCGCAACAGCCAAGTAGGGGCCAAAAGGGAAGGGGGTTGAATGATCTCTTTTACCCAGAGATATCATGATGA
>CANGLL010000147.1 GCA_947454605.1 Methylococcaceae bacterium
GTGGTTTTATTGAATTTATGAGCAATATGCATCAGTGGATGTAGCTTAATCTCATCATCTCATTTACTAAGGATTTCTGCTTTTATGAAAGTGAAATATTTATCGGTTTTAACGGCTTTATTGTTATTGTCATCTTTACCCATTAGCGCTCATGTGGGTGTTAATGCGGATCACAGTAAAGTTAAACACTTATTTTTACATTTAATGGGTTTTGAGCATTTAGCCTTTTTTATAGGCTTGGGTCTTTGTGTCTATATCGGCGGCCAATTAGTGCTATCCATGTTTGCGCGTTTTAATCATAAAAGAGCTCGATAACACGCCTTTAATTACGCATTTGTCTGAGTATCCAGCTTTGGCGACTCATAACATAAGCGGAGGGGTTGTCGGCTTTTAGTTTTAGGGGGTTAGGTAAGGTGGCTGCGAGTAGGGCGGCTTGCGAGCGACTTAGATTTTTGGCTGAGGTATTAAAATAACGTTGGCTGGCGGCCTCAATTCCAAATAAGTGATCACCAAACTCAGCAATATTGAGATATACGCCCATAATTCTTTCTTTAGACCAGAATATTTCAATCAGTAGCGTAAACCAAGCCTCTAGACCTTTCCTAAAGAAACTTTTTGCTGGGGTTAAAAACAGGTTCTTTGCGACTTGTTGGCTTATGGTGCTGGCACCTCTTAATTTTCGGTTACCATTCAAATAAGCATTAGCCGCTGATTTGATAGCGTCTAAATCAAAGCCAAAGTGCTCATAAAAAAGTTGATCTTCTGATGCAATAACCGCTGCAGCCGCATTGGGTGAGATTCTGCCGGGACTGACCCATTGGTAATCAATAGATTCGTAAGTGTGTTCGATGATTAAATCTTCATAATGTCGATACAGCATAAAGGTACTGCTGGGCACGGGTAAGAATCTAAAGAGCAACACAGGTATGAGTGATAGGGCGACAAAGTAGGCGACACAGCGACGAAGAACTGCACGGATTGAAAATCGGGCTGTCGGTATGTTGTTTGAGTAGCGAGATTTTTTTCTCAAGATTTTAAGAGTGTTTCTTTGTTAACAAGGCTTTGATTTTGCCAGCCGCCACCTAACGCTTTATAAAGCACTACTAAATCTACCGCGAGTTGTGCTTGGCTGTCTACTAAGTTACGTTGCGCTTGATACAAAGATTCTTGCGTTTGTAATACATCCAAAAACATGGTTAAGCCTTTATGATATCGTTCGTTCGCCATTTCTAAGGCTAATTGACTACTTTCTATTGCGGCGACTAATGCTTGATTGCGTTCTTGTTCATTTCGATAAGCGATCAACGCATCTTCAACTTCTTTAAAAGCGGTTAGTACAGCTTTTTCGTAATCTATAAAAACCAAGTCATGTTGCAGTTTTTTGCTCTTAATGTTCGCGTTAATTTTACCCCAGTTAAAAATAGGTAAGCTGACTGAATTGGCGCTAGACCAAGACTTACTAATGGGAGTAAAGTCGGTTATTCTGCTGTTTTGTAAGCCAATAAAAGCGGCTAAATTAAAGCGAGGATATAAATCAGCTGTCGCAACGCCGATGTTTGCGCTGGCTTTGGCGATTAGACGTTCTGCTAGACGAATATCGGATCTTCGGAGTAAAAGCTCGGAAGGCAGTGTGTTTATGGTTGGGTTGTTTACGCTAGGAATTTTTGATGACGGACTCAGTAAACTCGCTAACGCATTGGGTTCTTTATTCAGTAATATACTCAAGCTATGAATCGATTGCTTAATAGTGGTGTCATAATTAGGCAAAAATGCTTCGGTATTTTTGGCTTGGGATTCTGCTTGAGCCACTTCTAAGAAACTGACAAAGCCGGCTTGTTGACGAATCTTGGTTAGTTGCACGGTTTCCCTTTGTGAAGCTAAGTTCTTTTGCGTGATTAATGTCAGTTGTTGATAGTTGCGTAATTGGATGTAATTGCGAGCGACTTCGGCTAATAAAGTGACTAATATTTGGCGACTATTTTCAATTTCACTATCGATATTGGCATTGGCGGCTTCAATTGCACGTCTTTCTCCGCCAAAGATATCTAGTTCCCACTGTGCATCAAAGCCCATCTGGAAAATATTCATCACCTGATTGCCCGCACCAAAACTACTGCCTGAAGTGGTTTGTGAACCGGTTGGGAAGTTATTAAGACGTTGGGTCTCAGAGCCTTTGGCTGTTAGCGAGGGAAGGCCTGCGGTGATGGTAATCCAGCGTTGTATCCGTGCATCTTTAACACGCAATAAGGCTTGTTTTAAGTCTAGGTTTTGGGCTAGTGCATCAGTAATAAGTCGGTTGAGAATAGGGTCATGAAATCTTGTCCACCATTCTTCTGCTAAGGGGTTTTCAGCTTTTAATGGCGTTTTATTAAGCGGAACAGACCACTGTTTAGGCGCAACGGTGCTGGGTGCTGTGTAATTGGGGCCTACGGAGCAACTCCCTAATGCAATCCCCATCGCTAAGTATATGATTTTTTTAATCATGATGTAGGGTCTTTTGGGATAACATAATCTGGTGCTTCTATAAATACATCCATTTGTTGACCGACAAATATAGGTAGCTGTTTGCGATCAAATCGATACAGTGCTTGTAATACCCGCGTGTCAACCCTTTCATTGCTATCACCTGTTAAGGATTTTTTAGGAATAACGTAAGGCTCTACATAAGCGAGTTCAAGATTAACCTCAAAGCTTCTGTTGCCACGTAAAAAAGCGACCGCTTTGCTGTTTTTATCAAAACGCCATGCATCGTTTTCGTCTATGTCTACGCGGACATGTACTTGATCTAAATTACCTAGTACTAGTAACGAAGAATTGGTATTGCCAGCCTGAGCGTATTCCCCAGGGCGGATATTCACTTGCAATACATCGCCAGCAACGGGTGCAAGAATGGTTAAGCGGTTTAAGGTGGTCTGTGTATCGGCAAGATTAGCTTCTGCTTGTTGAATAAAGGCGTTGGCGCTTTCAACTCTGGCTTGTGCTATTGATACACTATTGTGTCGTCTTAAGAGTTCTTCCGAGCTAATGGCGCGGCGATCGGTTACTGCTTCTGCTAGATTATTTAAGGTGCGTGCGTCATCTAAGGTGGCTTTGGCGACTAAGAGATCCGCTTTGGCTTTACTAAGGTCCGCTTGCTTTATGGCAAGTGTGGCCCGGGTGTCTCTGTCATCAATACTAAATAGGGCGGTATCGGCTTTAACTTTATCGCCTACTTTGACGTTTAGGGTTTTAACGATGCCGGGTAACGGTGTACCTATTTCGATATTTCTACTCTGTGCTTCTACAATGCCAGAGCCGGCAATGAAGCTTTTATAGGGGGCTGAAGCAGGGTCAGTGACGGCAATTGATATCGGGGTGGGTTTATTGCTATTAATAACGGTAAATATGGCAAAGCCCAGTCCTATAGTGGCTAAGACAGGTAATTTGTAGTTAAATTTTATCATGTTAGCTTATGTCCTAAGGGAAGCGTCTTTTACATTAATAATATGGCCATCATCCATTTCGGCCACTTGATCAGCAAATTCAAAAATACGCGCATCATGGGTCACTATGACTAATGAGCGATCTTTTTGCAGGGCAACCGATTTAAGTAAATGCATGACGTTAAGGCCAGTTTCGTGGTCTAAGGCGCTGGTGGGTTCATCACAAACGATTAATCTGGGATTATGGATTAGCGCTCTAGCAATGGCTACGCGTTGTTGTTGACCGCCCGATAGTTGTGAGGGTAAAGAGGTCCATCTTTCACCTAGGCCTACTTGCGTTAATAAATCTATCGCTTTCCGTTTGGCAAGATGACGATTCATGCCATTAATAATCAGAGGTATAGCGACATTTTCTGCGGCATTGAGTGCAGGTAGCAAATTAAATGTTTGGAAAACAAAGCCAATGTTTCGTGCACGGAAATGGAGTTTTTCTTTGCTAGAGAACTGTTGTATATTTTCGCCAAACAGTTCGCAAAGCCCTGAGTCTTGATCCAAAATCCCAGCAATGACAGAAATGAGCGTGGTTTTACCGCAACCGGAAGGGCCTACTAGCATCATAAGTTCGCCCATTGGAATATCTAGATTGATACCATTGAGCGCGGTAACAATTTGACCACCGGTATCATAAGTTTTTGTTAGGTTCTGACAGCGTACCGCTAAGTTCATGTTTTAGCCTTTAAATACGATAGCGGGCTCTAAGCGAAACACTTTAAATATGCTAATTAAGGCGGCAAAGATGCAAATGATACTGACGCCCGCACCGCTAAAAACAAGGAGTTGCCAAGGAAACTTAAACGCTAAAATAGTGTGTCTTGTTGCATAACCAAATAAGGCGGTAAGTCCAACACCTAAGCCATAACCAATACTGCCAACTAATACAGCTTGCAATAAAATCATTCTTAATAAGGTAAGGTTGCTTGTGCCCATGGCTTTTAAGACGCCAAATTGGCGGATATTTTCTAAAGTAAAGTTATAGAAGGTTTGACCAGCAATTGCGGCCCCAACAATAAAACCCAATGCAATCGAAATACCAAAGTTAATAGGAATACCGGTGTTGTGCATGAAATATTGATAGGTGAGTTCTTTGAATTCGTCTTGAGTATAAGCCGCTAAGCCGGTGTTTTGTTTTATGCGTTGGGTTAGTTCATGTGGATCTTGCCCCTGCTTAGCTTTAACTAAGATAAAGGACAATAGTTTTCGCTCTTTGGGGGCGTAGTTTTTGGCTCGATTATAAGTGGTATAGACTACCGGTTGAGATTGGAATGTGCGTGTAGATTTTGCGATGCCCACGACAATCGCTCGGCGATCATTTAGTTCTAGGCTGTCGCCTACTTTAAGAGGAATTGGCTTTCCACCCGGAATGGGAGAGGGTCTGCCCAATTTCTCGGTAGCCCCATCAATATCCACAATGACGCTATCACTACGTCTTAAATCTTCAAGCTTACCTTCTAGTATAGTCGGTGGGCCACCTATTAGCGTTGCATCGTCCAAGCCAATTACGTTACA
>CANGLL010000148.1 GCA_947454605.1 Methylococcaceae bacterium
AATGAGCGTGCTCAAAGACGCTTACAACAAGGTACCGCTAAGTTGGCCCTTGAGAAGGCGGATGCCTCAGGTAAAAAAGTAATCGAAGTGAACGATATTTGTTTTTCTTATGGTGATAGGCAAATTATTAAGAATTTCTCTACGCTCATACAGCGTGGCGATAAGATTGGATTAATCGGTGCAAACGGTGCGGGCAAATCTACTCTATTAAAGTTGTTATTAAAACAATTAGAGCCGACTACGGGTGTCATAGAGCAGGGTACTAAGCTAGAAATCGCTTATTTTGATCAATTACGTGATCAACTCGATCCGAATATGACGGTGGCTGACACCGTCGCTGATGGTAATGACTTCGTAGAGATTGCCGGTAATAAACGTCACGTGATGTCTTATTTAGGTGACTTCTTATTCGCCCCAGCCAGAGCGCGTTCACCGGTTAAAAGTTTATCGGGTGGTGAGAAAAATCGATTGTTATTAGCGCGTTTATTTACTAAACCCGCTAATTTAATTGTGATGGATGAGCCGACTAATGATTTAGACTTAGAAACTCTAGAGCTACTCGAGGAAAAGTTAGTCTCGTATGAAGGCACTTTATTATTAGTGAGTCATGATAGGGCGTTTTTAGATAACGTGGTGACCAGTGTGTATGTCTTAAGTGGTACCGGTGAGGTTGAAGAGTTTGTGGGTGGCTATTCCGATTGGAATAATCATGTAAAACAAGCAGAGAAGGCTAAAGCTACAACGACAGCTAAAACTGCGGCGGCTAAAAAAATGGATTCAGTCACTGCCCCTGAAAAGTCTCCGGTAGCCGTTAAAAAGAAAAAATTAAGTTTTAAAGACCAACAAGAGCTTGATAAGTTGCCGCAAGTGATAGATGACTTAGAAGCAAAACAAGCAGATTTAACTCTACAAATCAGTGCATCGGCTTTTTATAAGCAAGATCCTATGGCAATCGCTAAAACTCTTGACCAATTAAAAGAAGTGGAAGGGAAATTAGAGCAGGCTTTTGCAAGATGGAATGAATTAGAGTCTTTGTTGGAAGATTAAGACTTAACGGACGAGAGCGATAGCTAATGGCTCTCGTCAACCCCGCCTCCTATGGGCTTATCGAGCCTGTGCTATATTTTTAAGTCGCAATACAAAGATATAAATAACACCTCTATGCAACTTAGTTGTAGTGTTATCCGTCAAGGTGCGTATATTAGTCACAAACATAACGTCAGTTATATTTATCTGTACTGTAAATCCGCTTGAGTTTTTATCATCAGGATTGGGTTGGTCTTTACTTTTCCTTCATGAATAGTTCCAAGGGGTGTTATGACTAATTTAGCGTTTGAGATAGGGTTCGATCATTACCGTTATGATTTAGGCTTAGATTTAGATCGTTTTGAAGAAGAACATCGCCAACAGGTTCAATTTGGTTATGACGCGGCTAAGCAGCAAGAAGTTTCTAAACAGCGGTCAAATAAGTTTGTGTCTAAGGTACTTAGTATAAGAGATCGGTGTTTAAGATCTGGCTTAGAAGTCACTATTACAGCCAGTGATTTAGAAGAGAAGTTGAAAAAGACTAATGGTATTTGTCCCATTACTGAAGAGCCTTTTACTTTTGCACTCCGTGAGATGACGGATTGGTCGATTGATAGGGTTGATAATGATCGCGGTTATACGCCAGATAATATAGAGATTGTTTCGGTTAAGGCTAATAAGGCAAAGGGTGATTTAAATTTGCCGCACATCGTACAACAATCGGTTAGTAAATATAATCCTAATAGTATGCTGACCCAGAAACAGTGGTTTTTGATGGGTAGGTTTTATTTTCAGAGATTAGCCTACGCCGACACTTTACATATGACTGCTATTTTATATGACACGCCAGAGATATTATTTAAAGTTATTCTTATGCAGTTATATTACCCTCATACAAAACACGCTAAAGTTTTCGCAAACATACTTGCACCCTACTGTCCTAAATTATTAATAGAGAGAACGATTAAACTGATTTTCAAAAGATATAAAACGGGCAAAATACCACTTGGACGTGTACATGGGCTTAATCTGGTTTTAAAAAGCCCAAAGGCATTAAATGCTATGTTTATTTTTATGATGAGCGTGTTAGATAATCATGCAGAGTTTGATGAGATATTAATCATTTGTTTTTTTGAGCTTCCGCCCTTCATCTTAGATACATAAAGCTATAGCTCTTTTCGTTATTCTTAACTTTAAGGTAAAATGTCAACAATGATGTTTAGACAAAGCAGGTGAGCATGAAACCTTATCTTGTTTGCCCAGCCATTGATTATTAATACATAACAATAAAAGGAGTAAAACGATGAAAAAAAGTTTGTTTATGGCGGTAGCCTTGTTAGTTTCAAGCAATGTGTTTGCAGCAACTGATCATTACATATTAAAAGATGATAGCCATGTGCATCATTTAAAAATTACTACCATTAAAGGTGAAACTACCGTTTCTACGGATGTTGATTTTGAACCGAACGCGGCAGAAGCCGGCAGAGAAGCCTGTTCTGCAGATGTGTCAGGTGAAGCAAAAGTCGTAGCCGCTAACGAAATTGTTTTAAGAAAACATTTAGCGGGTGAAGCAGCGGTTTGTGAGTTAAAAGTACATTTAAGCCCAACCGGTGCAAAAATTGATCAATCTGAAGGATGTGCTAATTTTGCAGCGGGCATTTGCCACTTTGCTTCTGATGGTAAAGAGTTAGTTAAAGTTCAATAAGTTCGTTTACGCAGTCTTTGATCTACTCGGTTTCACTTATTGAGTGAGCCGAGTGGGTTTCTAAAAGTTCAGTCCCGTCTATTTATTCTGCTGTTGTTGCCTATCAATTTATAAGCTTCTATCCAGCTTACGATAACTAATTGCCTCACTTAGATGCTGAATGCTAATGTCTTTAGCATGTGCTAAATCGGCGATGGTTCTAGCCAGTTTTAAAATCCGATGATAGGCCCGGTGTGATAAGCCAAATTTTTCTATGGCTTTTTCTAATAACAGATGGCTTGCTTCTGAGAGTACACAAAGCTGTTTGACTTCTTTTGCACTTAAGGCTGAATTGGCCTTGCCACTTCGAGCTAAAGCAATATTTCTAGCGGCAATCACTCGGTTTCTAATCGATGCACTGGATTCTTCTCCACCTGCAATTCCTTTTCGTAAAATATCATTAGCTACGCGGGGAACTTCTATGTGCATGTCAATACGATCTAATAAAGGCCCAGAGACTTTACCGCGATAGCGTGAAACTTGTTCTGATGTGCAGTGACAACGTCCAGAAGCATCACCTAAATAACCACAAGGACAGGGATTCATGGCAGCAACTAACTGAAACCGTGCGGGGAAATCGACTTGTTTTGCGGCCCGCGAGATGGTGATATGACCAGACTCTAAGGGTTCTCGTAAGACTTCTAATACTTTACGATCAAACTCGGGTAATTCATCCAAAAACAAGGTACCGTTATGCGCCAAGGATATTTCCCCTGGTTTAGGATTACTGCCGCCACCTACTAAAGCAACGGCTGAAGCGGTATGATGCGGCGCTCTGTAAGGTGGTTTTAACCAATTTGATACATCTAATCCTTGGTCACTAATAGAAGCGATGGCAGCAGATTCTTGGGCCTCATCCTCAGTTAAAAAAGGTAATATGCTGGGTAAGCGCGCGGCAAGCATTGATTTTCCTGTGCCGGGTGGCCCTATTAACAACAAGTTATGCGCACCAGCGGCAGCTATTTCAAACGCGCGTTTGACATGATATTGGCCGTGCACATCAGCAAAGTCTAAATCATTGAGTGTTAAGTCGGGTTGACTCTTGTATTCGTTATTTGCATGAATCGACACGTCCAGGCTAGTTGGGTCTTTAAGTATGGCGCAGACTTCTAATAAATGTGCGGCTGAAATTAATGCTATGCCTTTAACTAATGCGGCTTCTGCAACATTCTCTTTGGGTAATATGAGTGTTCTGCCAGCTTTATGAGCTTGAATCGCAATCGGAAGTACACCTTTGAGAGGTCGTAATTCTCCCCCTAACGAGAGTTCGCCTATGCATTCATAGTCTTTAAGTTGAGAAAGTGGGATTTGTCCAGAGGCTGCTAAGATACCTAGTGCGATCGCTAAATCAAAACGTCCGCCTTCTTTAGGCAAATCGGCAGGGGCTAAATTGACAGTAATGCGTTGGGCGGGGAAGTCAAAGTGTGAATTAAGGAGTGCTCCTCTAACGCGATCTTTACTTTCTTTGACTGCCGTCTCAGCTAAGCCGACCATGTTTAAACAAGGCAGTCCGTTGGCGATATGGACTTCAACCATGACGAGTGGCGCGTTAATGCCAGAACGTCCACGGCTAAAGACTACAGCTAAGCCCACGTGATGGGTTTGCAAATAAGTTGCATGATTTCCTATGGGACTGATATGGAGGGGGGAGTGATAAATGTTGCTTTAGAGTGTGAAGTCCTAAAGCAACATCGATATAAAGCTAAAAGAGGTGTTAGAAGTGTTTATGCTTCTGTATTTTGAGTAGATGCTTCCATTTCAGCTACACGCTTTTCTAGATCTTCTAATTTACTACGCGTCTTAGCTAAGACCATTTTTTGAACTTCAAATTCTTCACGTGTCACTAACTCTAGTTTACCTAAAGCCGCTTGTAAAACGCCGTTAAACGTTTTTTCTAGGTCATCTTTAAAAGTGTTTAGACCAGGAGGAATAGCTCCTGCCAAACGATTGGCAATATCATCAATAGCTTTTGGATCAAACATTAGTGGTGTCCTGTTTGGTTATTATTTAAGAAAGGCTTTTTTAAAGAATTCAGGTTGTGCCAATGATGCTTTATGAATATCAACATTGTAATAAACAGTTTCAAA
>CANGLL010000149.1 GCA_947454605.1 Methylococcaceae bacterium
GTATTTAGAATTAGCCAAGATCTCTTTGCAATCAGAAGATGAAAATCTACAACGCGGCACCCGTCATACTTTAGTCACGGTATTAGAAACTATCTTACGTTTAGCGCATCCGATTATGCCGTTCATTACTGAAGAGATCTGGCAACGTGTCGCACCGTTAGCAGGTATAACAGCTGAAACCATTATGTTGCAAGCTTACCCTATCAGTGATGATGCACAGATCAAACTTGATGCGATTGAAGAAACCAACTGGGTAATGAACTTTATCTTAGGGGTGCGTCGTATCCGTGGTGAGATGAATATTGCACCGGGCAAACCTTTACCCATTTTATTACAACACGGCTCTGCTAATGACCAACAATGCTTAGCGAACAACTTGGCTTACCTTAAAAGGCTGGGTCGTTTAGAAGAAATCACTTGGTTAGAAGCAAGTGAATCAGCGCCAGAATCTGCGATAGCGTTAGTCGGGGAATTAAATATTTTAATCCCTATGGCAGGCTTAATTGATAAAGAAGCTGAATTAACTCGTTTGGATAAAGAGATTCAAAAAATATTGAATGATCTACCCCGTGTGGAAGGCAAATTAAGCAACCCTACTTTTATTGATAAAGCGCCTGCTGATGTTATCGATAAAGAAAAAGCTAAATTAGCGGATTTACGCTCGACTTTAAATAATTTAGAGCAACAAAAAACTAAAATATTAGCCTTATAACTAAGAAAGGGAGCGTTATCACAAAGCGCTCCCATATTTATCTATTCTTTTATGCTCCCATTCTCAATATAAAGCGAGTGGATTGACATAAATAGCCTATACTTCAAGCACCATTCTCAGCCTACTTAAAACTAACCTAGCGTTATTTTAAGGACTCCTGAAGCTCTCCACCTACCCCAGATGATCTTATGCCCACTGTTGCGACGCCTGATCATCAAGCTCATGGCTTTATTAGCTTTATAATTGAGACCCAAGCCATTAATGAAGCCTCTATCAATAAGTATATTCTAGCGGCAAAAAAGGCGAGCCTATCTCTCGTCAGTTACTTAGCAATTAATAATATAATTAATAGTGAACAATTAGCCGCCGATGCATCAGAATACTTTGGCCTACCCTATTTAGATATAAACGCAGTTGATCTTGTCTCACTTCCACTTAAAACTTTAAACGAATCACTCATTCGCAAACACAACACGTTGCCACTTTTTGTAAGAGGTAAAACCCTATTTCTTGCGTTTTCTGATCCATGCCAACCAGTTGCCTTAGATGAAATCCAATTTCATAGCCAACTACATCCAGAAATCATCATAGTAGAAGAAAGTAAACTGGCGAAAGCCATAGAAATTTGTCTTGAAGCATCCGATACTTCAATCGCAGAACTCATACAAGTCAGAGCTGACGACTATGACGAATCAACTCCCTATGCGGATATTGCGACTAATAACTCAGAAATAGATGATGCGCCTATCGTGCGCTTTGTGAATAAGATCTTATCGGATGCTATAAAGAAAGGCGCCTCTGATATCCATTTGGAGCCGTATGAAAAAGAATTTAGAATTCGATTTAGAACGGATGGCATGCTCTATCAGATTCCCAGCCCACCTTCAGCTATGGCCAATAGGATTATCTCTAGACTAAAAGTCATGGCTAAAATGGACATTTCGGAACATAGAATTCCCCAAGATGGGCGTATCAAAATTACATTAACTAAAACCAATCCTATCGATTTTAGGGTAAATTGCTGCCCCACTCTCTTCGGCGAAAAAATGGTCTTGAGAATACTAGATTCTAACAATGCTCAAATAGGTATCGAAAAACTAGGTTTTGAGCAAGAGCAAGAACAATTATTTAAATCTGCTATTAACAAACCCTATGGCATGATTTTAGTCACGGGACCCACCGGTAGTGGCAAAACAGTCACTTTGTATACAGCTCTCAATATATTGAATCGTATTGAGCAAAATATTTGTACTGCTGAAGATCCCGTTGAGATTTCAGTCAATGGTATCAACCAAGTGAATGTTAACGTAAAAACAGGGTTAACCTTTGCCACTGCCTTACGATCCTTTTTACGCCAAGACCCTGACATTATCATGGTTGGTGAAATAAGAGACTTAGAAACAGCAGATATTGCTGTCAAAGCCGCACAAACTGGTCATTTAGTACTATCCACTTTACATACGAACGATGCACCGCAAACTTTAAATCGACTCATGCAAATGGGTATAGAACCTTACAATATTGCCTCTGCAATTATATTAATCATTGCACAACGCTTAGCAAGACGCTTATGTCCCTTGTGCAAAAAACACGTGATTTATCCGAAGTCTCTGCTAATTTCCGCTGGTTTTGCGCTTGAAGATGTTGACGCTCTCAAACTCTATGGGGCTGTCGGTTGTGATAATTGTACCGCTGGTTATAAAGGTCGTATTGGTATCTATCAAACGATGACTCTAAGTGACTCCATGCGAAACTTGATTTTAAACGGCGGTAATGCAGAACAAATAACAAACCTTGCCGATCAAGAAGGCGTAAAGAATCTACGTGCGTCTGGTTTATACAAAGTTAAAATGGGCATTACGAGTCTGGAGGAAGTTGATCGAGTGACTAAGGAATAAGCATGATAAATTCCTCAGAAACACTAACCCTAGACTATGCATGGAGAGGAATTGATCAGCTAGGCATGCATCATGAAGGTGTCATCTCAGCTAAAAGCTTATTACTTGCAAAAGTAAGTTTAAGGGGTCAAGGTTACACCCTGGCTCATATCGCTTTAAAGACAAAGCCACTGCTTAATATAAAACGCAAGCAAATCTCGAAAATTGAAATAACTATTTTTATCCGACAATTATCTACCTTATTCAATGCAGGCATTCCCTTAGTACAAGCGATCACTATTATTAGTCATGGTCATGACAATGCAAGTATGCGCACTTTATTATCTAGCATTAAAGATGATCTAGAAAAGGGCGAAACCTTTGCAGAAACCCTAAAGAAATCCCCGCAATATTTCGATACATTATTTTGTAATCTAATAGAAGTGGGGGAGCATGCGGGTGTCTTAGAAACATTACTCGATAAAATAGCCAGTTATCAAGAAAAGTCAGATTTGCTGAAAAAGAAAGCGCTCAAAGCGTTGACCTACCCTTTAGCTGTAATGACCACTGCATTAATTGTTACCTCAATATTATTAATCTTTGTAGTACCCATCTTTAAGGATATGTTCAAAAGTTTTGGCGCAGAGTTACCCGTATTTACACAATGGATAGTGGATCTATCAGAAATTATGATTAATGACGGCTGGATACTTTTATTGCTTATACTGATTTGTGCGTATGCGTTTAACTATTTTAAAAAACACTCTGAGGCCTTTAATTACTTCATAGATAAAAGCTTGCTTAAGTTACCGATTATAAACCTATTAATTAATAAAGCATTTATTGCTCGATTCGCCCGCACCTTAGCGACCTTATCTGCGGCCGGCGTCCCAATAGTCGATGCCTTACAATTAGTTGCCGGCACTTGTGGCAATCGTGTCTATTACAATGCCCTATTAGCCATTAGAGAAGAGGTGGCAACGGGGCAGCAACTCCAATATGCCTTACAAAAAACCCATCTCTTTCCCCACTTAGTACAACAAATGATCGCTATTGGTGAAGAATCTGGAGAACTCGATTATATGCTCAGAAAAATTGCCGAATTTTACGAGGCAGAAGTTGATAACTTTACTGACAACTTAAGCGCTTTAATGGAGCCCATTATTATGATTATATTAGGCTTATTAATTGGAGGATTAGTGGTCGCCATGTACCTACCTATATTTAAGATGGGATCAGCAATCAACTAATCTATCAGAGCCTATCCCTAGCCACATAACACCCTTTATTAAAGTTCTACGTGCTATACTTTTATGTATAAACAGCTATAACTCTATCTAAAATACCCCATGCTCACCTTATTACAAGAACTTGATAGTTCACTCAATAATACTTACTTTTTATGTTTTGTAGTTGGCACCATTGGTTTAATAGTGGGCAGTTTTCTTAATGTGGTTATTTACCGTTTACCCATTATGCTTCAAACAAGTTGGCGAGAAGAATGTCAGACCTTTTTAGACATTAAATCTGAAATATCCACGCCCAATACTGTCTTTAATTTAGCCTTACCTCATTCTCATTGTCCTACTTGCAAAAACTCAATTAAGCCACATCAAAATATACCTGTTTTAAGCTACCTATTTTTAAAAGGCCGTTGTGCAAATTGCTCAGCAGCCATTTCCATCCGCTATCCAGTCATTGAAGCGTTAACGGCTTTATTATCCATATTAATAGCTTTACATTTTGGGTATTCAATTCAAACTTTATTCGCTCTGATACTTATTTGGTCACTGATTTGTTTGAGCTTTATTGATATAGACCACCAACTATTGCCCGACAACATCACCCAACCTCTGCTTTGGATCGGCTTATTATTAAGCGTATTTCATATTTTTAGTGATGCTTCATCGAGTATCTTTGGCGCTATTTTCGGTTACTTAAGTCTATGGACTGTTTTTAAAGTATTTAAGCGTCTAACCGGTAAAGACGGCATGGGTTATGGTGATTTTAAATTACTCGCTGTGTTTGGCGCTTGGTTAGGCTGGCAAACTTTGCCGCTGATCATATTACTATCCTCGTTAGTGGGTACCGTTATCGGACTCATCATGATATCTCTGGGTAAAAGAGATCATTCAACCCCCTTCCCTTTTGGCCCCTACTTGGCTGTTGCGGGATTATTAGCACTTTTATGGGGCCCCGAACTGAATCAATTTTATTTTGCCTCATTTGGTCTATAGACAGATGTTAAA
>CANGLL010000150.1 GCA_947454605.1 Methylococcaceae bacterium
AACTTAACTTTATACCATATTTTACTGGTTAGAACAAGCCAACCTCTGTTAAAATCCTCACGATAATGGAAGCTTAGACTAAAACACCGCTTCATAAAACCCCAAAAACCTTATAGTAAAGTAACAATGAGTATCCTGATAAAAACACCGCAAGAGATTGAAAAAATGCGCATTGCCGGCAAATTGGCCGCAGACGTATTAGATATGATAGCCCCTCACGTGGTCGCTGGTGTTACCACCGATGAATTAGATAAACTTTGCCACGACTATATTGTAGACGTTCAACAAGCTATACCCGCCCCCTTAAATTATCACGGCTTCCCAAAATCCATCTGCACGTCTATAAACCAAACCGTATGTCACGGTATTCCTAGCGATAAAAAACTTAAGCAAGGCGACATCATTAACATTGATATTACCGTCATTAAAGATGACTACCATGGTGACACCAGTAAAATGTTTTGCATAGGTGAAGTGAGTCAACATGCAAAACGCCTGGTGCAAGTCACAGAAGAAGCTATGTACCTAGGCATAGAACAAGTAAAAGCCGGCGCCACCTTAGGGGACATTGGTCAAGCCATACAAAAATATGCCGAAAGTAATCGCTATTCAGTCGTTAGAGATTTTTGTGGCCATGGCATAGGCAAAAACTTTCACGAAGAACCGCAAGTCCTGCATTATGGCAAAACGGGCGAAGGCATTACTCTGGAAGCTGGCATGATTATCACCATTGAACCGATGATTAACATTGGCAAAAAAGACGTTAAAGTCCTCGGCGATGGGTGGACAGCCGTTACAAAAGACAGAAGCTTGTCTGCACAGTTTGAACACACTATATTAGTGACCCCCACAGGTTTTGAAATTTTAACCCTCCGTTCTGAAGAGCAGTCTCGCTTTGAATAAATACATCAATGCCAGCATATTTGAAAGTACTGACCCACTTTCTCATTTTAAAAGCTTACTCAAACAAAAAGAGATTGAACTTAACTTAAAGTTTAATCCTCAAAAGTCAGTCGCAAACTTACTAATAGAACGCTCTGACTTTATTGACCTGATTTTAAAATGTTGCTGGGAGCATTTCTTAGGCCCGCATGCACAGCAACTAGCCTTATGTGCCGTGGGAGGATTTGGTCGTCGCGAACTGTTTCCGCATTCAGATATCGACATCATTATCCTGCTAGACAGTAATGAGACAGCACCCTACAAAGAATCCCTGAGTCACTTATTTACCTTTTTATGGGACATCGGCTTAAAACCCGGACACAGTGTTAGATCAATAGACGATTGCATCTCTGCTGCGCTGAGCGAACAGACCGTAATGACCAGCCTAATGGAAATCAGCTTAATTGCAGGCTCTAACGCACTCTACAAAACTTTAAAATCTAAAATTACGCCTGACCACATCTGGCCGTCTGACCAATTCTTTGCGGCAAAAATGGAAGAGCAAAGACTCCGCTACGCAAAGTTTCATGAAACAGCCTACAATTTAGAGCCCAATATCAAAGAAGGCCCCGGGGGACTGCGTGATATGCAAGTCATCGCGTGGGTTTTTAAACGTCATTACAATTCTACAACCCTCAAAGAATTGATTAAATATGACTTTTTGCCCGAAGCAGAATATGCTGAACTCATAGCCGCACGGGATGTACTTTGGCGTATTCGTTATGCCTTACACTTACTCACTAACCGGGCTGAAAATAGACTGATTTTTGATTATCAACGTGAACTGGCCGAACAATTCGGCTTTACCACCAAAGATCAAGCCTATAACCAAGATGTAGAACGCTTTATGCAGTTCTATTTTAAAACTGTACAAGGATTGGAACGTCTTAATGAAATGCTCTTGCAGTTATTCAATGAGCGCTTTGTTAAACGCAGCCACCCTAGCAAAATAATACCGATCTCAGACCACTTTATTGCCATTAATGGCTATATTGAAGTAACTGATGAAGCCCTATTTGAAAAAAGGCCGATCGCCCTACTTGAAGTTTTCTTAGCGCTTCAACAAAATCCTGACTTAGTGGGGATCAGAGCCAACACCATCCGGCTCATCAGAAGAAATCTATACTTAATAGATGACGATTTCCGGCACAACAAAACAGCCAATGAACTGTTTATAAAAATCTTCCGTCAGCCCAAAGGGGTCACTCAAGAATTACGTAGAATGAACCGCTACGGGGTATTAGCCGCCTACTTACCCAACTTTAGTAATATTGTGGCGCGTATGCAATATGATTTATTTCATATTTATACCGTTGACGAACACACCCTGTTTGTTGTGCGTAATTTGCGACGCTTTTCATTGGAACAACACAGTAATGAATTTCCACTGTGTCGTGAAGTGTTTGTGCAGATACAAAAACCAGAAACCCTATACATTGCCGCCCTATTTCATGATATTGCTAAGGGCCTAAATGGCGACCACTCAGCTATTGGTGAAAACATAGCGCGAGACTTTTGCCAACAACATGACCTGTCACAGCATGATACCGATCTGGTGGCTTGGTTGGTTAAAAGTCACTTAATGATGTCAATGACAGCGCAACGCAAAGATATCAGCGACCCCGATGTGATTCATGATTTTGCCCAAAAAGTCACTAACAAAGAATATCTCCAGCACTTGTATTTACTGACTATTGCAGATATACGAGCCACCAACCCTGAACTATGGAATGCTTGGAAAAACTCGCTGCTGAACGAACTTTACTCAGAAACCCTCAGCGCTTTACAAGCAGGCTTACAGAACCCTGCTACTTTGGCAGAGCGAACGCTTGAAAACAAACACGATGCACGCGCAGAATTACTAAAACTCGGTTTTAGTCACGAGATTATCGACTACGCCTGGCGACACACTAATGATGATTACTTCCTGCGTTATTCCACAGAAGAAATTGCTTGGCACACCCAGGCCATCGCCTCATCTAAAGATGCCGACCTACCGTTAGTTTTATTACACCCCAATACCCAACACGGCAGTGCAGAAGTCTTTATTTATGCAAAAGATCAAGGCCCCATCTTTTCTATCAGTACTGCGACCCTAGATCAACTTGGCTTAACAGTTCTGGATGCCAGAATTGTCACTACTCAAGATCAATACGTCCTCAATAGCTTTCAAGTACTTGAGCAAAGTGGCGCACCAATTTACGAATCCTATCGCAAAGCCCATATCTGTAAGGCCCTCCGTAGCAACTTAGTCAATGGCGCTGTTAAAAATCAGATTAATATTCATCGCCTATCAAAATCACGGCAAGCGATCCACTTTCCTATTGCGACCAGCGTTAATTTTTTGCCTGATCCCTTAAACAGAAACAGCATCATTGAGATTGTAACCACCGATAGAGCCGGACTTTTATCGATTATTGGCAAAGCGTTTATTAAAGAAAACATTAACCTATTGAGCGCCAAAATCACCACCATCGGGAGTAGAGCCGAAGATATTTTTTACATCACGGATAGACAACGACAACCGATTAACGATAAAGACAAACAAACCGAAATTTGTGCTAAGTTAGAGACTGCATTAAACAAGTAAACACCCGACATTCTGTATAACCCTTAAGGATAGTGAATGAACCGTTACAAAAAGATCAAAACGTATGTTTTTGTAGGCATTATAAGTACCTTAAGCAGCACGCCTACGCTATATGCAGATTCTGGCTGGCGTTATCAGCAACAAAGTGACGATTTAAACAACCAAACCTACAGTGTCGCACAATCTCCCCTCCCCAAACCCGGCCTGTATGACAACATTATGTTATCCCTAGTCTGTAAAGATCATACATTACAAAGTGTGATTGAAACGGATGATCTCATTGCCTCACAAGGCAGTAGCTTTACACTAGAGTATCAAATTGATAAACAAGCCCCTGTGACTTTAACCCTAAAAACATTTCCGGATTCAAAACGTAAAGGCTACACAGAAACGGATGCAAAACAGATGGCAGAAGCCCTATTATCTGGCCAAGCGGTTTTTATTAAGGTCAATACGATGATCAAAACCGTACTGTCCATCTCCATCAACTTAGATAACGCCAGCACACCCATTAAAAAAGTACTCGAAGATTGCGCAAGCTTAACAACCTCTTCTCAACAAACACCCTCTACAAACAACTACAGCTTTAAAGACTTTGAAGCTGACTTTAAACAACTCACCGCAAACCAACAACAAAAAATCCTACCCCAACTCAAACAACTCATCAGCAACAAACAACAATCCATTAATTAATAATTGATATCTTATTACTTCTAATTCAGCGTAAATATTTTCAGACTATTATCTACAAAAACATTGAAAATAATAATAGGTTAAACAACCATACTGATAAATATTAATGCTGTTTTCAGAAAAAAACAGCTAAATATTCAACGCTCATTGACACGCTTCGCTATTGAATGTCTAAGCCAAGCATTAATACGATATGTTTCATTCTCAAAGCCTTTCTTATAGAGCGTAAATTTTTCAAGATATCGATGAAGTAGTTCGCCTAAGATTACATCTTCAGACTTAGGGCCTAGGTCATAAATGCCCAAAGCAATTTTAGACTCAATCGCTCTAGCCCATTGTTTCTCATAAATTTTTTCGCCAAAAGACTTAGTTATATCAGGATAATTTTTATGCTGAATTCGTGCTTGCCAACTACCAGTTGGCTTGCGAAATGATGCCATTTTTCACTCCAATGTGGACAAGGAGTGGACAAGATGCAATTTAAGAGGAATATATGAACTTAGACTGACTCTAAGTCATTGAAATAACTGGGGTGAACGACGGGGCTCGAACCCGCGACAACCGGAATCACAAT
>CANGLL010000151.1 GCA_947454605.1 Methylococcaceae bacterium
ACAAAAAATCACATACACCGCTAGATGTATGTGATTAAAAGTGGGTTTATTAAATAACTATTTTAGAGATGGTGGCACTAAAATCGGAAGTGCCTGCTGATGAAATACTGGCAAATCTAAATTCATACTTAGCGCCAGGTATTAAACCATCGATGTCAAAATGAGTGATTGTTTTAACATCCGGCCCACCCCATTCAGCTAACTCGCCTAATGAGTTGACATGTCGGTATTGCAATACATAAGCTACCGCACCTAAGACCGCTTTTAAAATCACCACAACGCCACCACTACGCGACCCATCATTAACCGCAATGTCGGGTTTTACAAAAGGGATCGGTTGTTGAGAGACATGAAAGCCGCTTTTAAGAATAATAGTTTCATCACCGTTTGCGACTTTATTGACATAAGTGACTAACAATCTAAACAGATCATCAGCAATTTGTTCTTGGTCATTACGGAGGGCAATGGCGGTATGTGCGCCATCTTTTGCGGCTAAGACGGCCGCTTCAAAAGCATCCACGACGGCATTAATAGTCGTTATAGGGACTTCGATCATGGGGAAAGTGCTAACATCTGCCAACTGAATGGCAGCATTTCTATAAAACTCAACTTTATCGTTGACTGAATACGCGATAAAGTCTAATA
Source organism: Methylococcaceae bacterium (assembly GCA_947454605.1). Classification (GTDB taxonomy): domain Bacteria; phylum Pseudomonadota; class Gammaproteobacteria; order Methylococcales; family Methylomonadaceae; genus Methylobacter_C. The sequence goes on from CANGLL010000151.1 coordinate 646, forward strand.
CTGCCTTGCTTTTCTTCATAACCCTGACTCCTAAATTAACTAGCGGAGTAACCCACTATAGGCTTGTTTAATTTAATAGCGAGCTTTATCGTTAATTAAAAAATTAAATAATTTCAGATAAGTATAAAATTAACCACAACACCTTGTAATGATACAATATTATGTAAAATGAGATAATCAGGCTTTCTAATTAATTGTTTTTTATTGGAAATTATTTAAGCTATTTTACAGCGTATTTATCCTATTTCCCCAAAATCGTAAGCCATTTTTTGGCAGGTGAGCTATATTTTAAAAAGACATCACCTTAAGTCGTTAGCAGTTCCCTTAATTTACGTTTTAAACAGACTAAAATTTGAATAAGCCCAGCAAAAAGCAAAATTGGCGCTTCTAAAAATGGTTATTTGCTCCCTAAAGTCATTTTTTAACAGTCAAAACAGAGAATCGGCTAGGCGTATTAAAAAATCAGTCCTTCAAAAATCAAAATACGAGCGCTAAAAATAAAATGAGGCGATTAAAACTAAAAAAAGGGGTGCAAAAAACCAAAATAGCCCCTAAAAAAAGCAGTTTAGACTAGCCAAAAGACAACATTGCCCTTGCAAAAATGGGGATTTAAAACACTTTAATGGCAATGACCAACCTAGGTAGCAAAATAAGAGATGTTATTGGTATCTTTAAAGAAACTTAATAGCCGCTATAACGATACCACCCACAGTGAGTGTAGTGGCGAATGACCAAATCATGAAATGATCCATACGTGAAGTGATTTGATCAAAGCGCTTATCCATATCCTCGCGGAGTGCCCTCATTTCACTTCTTAAATCAACATCTAAATGGGCAAAATGATTGGTTTGCGCTTTAAGCATTAAAATCATCATTTGATCCGATGAAATGCTTTGACCCTATCTTAAATACCACTCTATGGTTTTTACAATGCCTGTTTCAAAATTCTCATCCGCGTGCCAACCTAGTTTAATTTCTATCTTAGTGGCATCAATCGCATAACGTTTATCATGGCCGACTCGGTCTTCTATAAAGTTTAATTGATCTTTATAACTGCCCTGAGCTTTAGGACGCATGCCATCTAAAATCTCACAGACTTTATCTGCGATGTCATTATTGGTACGCTCATTACGGCCACCGATGTTATAAACCTCACCCACTTTACTGTTGTGGTAAACCAAATCAATGCCTTTGCAATGATCTAAGACTTATAACCAATCACGGATGTTTTTACCATTACTGGTCGACCTGGCTTAATGACACCCACTTTACAACCCGTCATGACTTCAATCTTTTTTTTAAAACACTCATTGCCCAGTGGCGTGCCTGAGTACAAACTAGCACGAATCATATCCAACTCTTCGGCATCGGTTTTTATTGCAAACAAGCTACAATAAGCTGTCTGCCGATCTTCAGGCTTAGTGCTTAGCGCCAAATATTGCTCATGAAGCTGAATAATCGAATTATCAACACCGAGTGCATTCGAAGTATAACTCGACCAACGGTACTTAGCAGGATGATCGACCATGCCCGCTCTAACTGGATTCATCTCGATATAACGCATACAACTTAAAAAATAGGCTTCGGATTCAATAATATTGCCCTTATGCCTTCCTTCCCACAAACCACCTCTGCGCTGATATGTTTTATTGATATACGGTACAAAATGCCGACCAATACTTTGAAACAAGGTACTGATTGCCGTTGTGCTTTCAGGCGTGACTAATAAATGCACATGATTAGTCATCAAAACATAGGCATGAATCACACAACCACAAGCCTCCGCCGACTCCTTCAGTAAGCGTAAATAAACTAAATAATCCTCATCCTCAAAAAAGACTGGCTGCTTGTTATGCCCACGCTGAAACGCATGGACAGGCAAGCCGGGTTGATAAAATCGTGGTTTTCTGGGCATTAGTTATTTAACAAGGTTAAAGGATGTCTTACTTTTAAGCCTTTAAAACGCTTAAATCCCTTGTCAGTAGTCACCCATTCACAGCCCCATTCCATTGCCAAAGCAGCATGATAGGCATCGGGTATATCATTGCCTGTTGCATTAATCTGCTCCATAAAGTCCATGAAAATTTGCCAATGCATTGAACCGGGAGCAAGACAGACAGCATTAGGTAAGCTTCTTATTTGTTGAATAAAACAAAGGGCACTTGATAAAGATGAAGGCATCTCAAATATTTTAGGGTGAGTGACAATTCTTAAAAAACCACTTAAGACCAGCTCTGAATAAGCAAAAGACCCACGACCATTAATAACCGATTCTAACCATTGGCGATAAGCTGAATGATTCGCCGCATCTTCCCTATGCGCGTACACCAATACATTAACATCCATCAAAAACATCAATAGCCATCCATAATGTCATTCAAACTCTGACTATTATCCAGATTAATGCCCGGTTTTAAGCCTTGTCCTGAAAAAGTGGTAAGACTAACAGCCTTGTGCTCGAGCGTTTGATGCGAAAAAAAGTCACGCAAGGCATCTTCCATAATTTGTTTAATCGTACAACCTTGTTCAACGGCTTGATGCTTGGCATAAAGTAACAATTGATCATCAATATCTATAGTCGTACGCATAAAATCATCCCTCCCCAAGTTAGAAAATATTAGGGGGGGAGCATAGCAGAAAATAACAATGAATGTAAATATGCTTAATTTAAAAGGGGTCTGACCCCTTTATTTTGCTTTGATTAGTCTAACCCTTTTATTTGTTATACTACTAACTTGTTACAAACGCCGTGAATACATTCCGATCTCATATTGCTTATCAATCATAAGGAAAGACCATGAAATTAAGTCAAGCCTATAAGCTATTTACAAACAGATGCCAGTATTATTCTGGCTGATTTGGAAAAAAATCATCAGCCCGTCATAGTAACTCAAAACGGACAAGCAAAAGCGGTATTGCAAGATATTGCCAGCTATGAAGCGACTCAAGACAGTCTCGCGTTATTAAAAATATTGGCAATGAGTTCAAAATCCAAGCAGGAAGGGAAAAGCAAACCGATTAAAACTGCGTTTGAAGATATTAGAAAAAGTATAGCCGAAGCAGAATAATGATTTACAACATCAATATTCTCGAACAGGCAGAACAGGACATTAAAGACATTTACTATTATATTGCTTATAACGATAGCAAGGAAAAAGCATTAACATTAATTGATGAACTGGTAAATTTAAAAGGGGTCTGACCCCTTTATTTCTTAAACAATAATCGGGCAGTGGTTTTACGTGTATTACGTCAGGTGTCATAGTCACAACTTAGCGCAAAGGATCAATCTTAAAAGGCGTCTGACCATTCGTAGCTAAATACCAATCAGCCATTAGGTCATCCTGATGCAGTTCTATCCACGCCTGAATTAACTTCATTTGCCTTACGGGAAGCCCTCCTTCAAGCACATCACCACTTGGAATAGCAATAGATGCCTTAAATTCATTATAACGAATATGAATGTGCGGTAAATGATGCCTATCCGAATCGAAAACATACATTGATACAAGAATTCCGTAAAACATACTAGATAGTAGGCATAGAAAAATCTCTAATGTGAGAAAACGAATAAATCTGAAGGTAATTTTAGTTTAAATTTAACATAAACACCATTATTGGAATGGATTAACCGTGGTCTGCCCCCTATTGTTTTATTTTTAAAGGGGGGGTAGTTGAATATTATAATTAATGTAAATATACTTTACTTCTTAAAAGGGGTCTGACCCCTTTATCAAACAGCCTTGTGCTCGAGCGTTTGATGCGAAAAAAAATCACGTAAGGCATCTTCCAAAATTTGTTTAATCGTACAACCTTGTTCAACGGCTTGATGCTTGGCATAAAGTAACAATTGATCATCAATATCTATAGTCGTACGCATAAAATCATCCACTCCCCAAGTGGAAAACTGACTTCTCCAACTAGCCAAGTCAGTTTCCTAAACAGAAAGAGTAAAATGCTAAAAAAATCATCATCAAATCCGTTCAGGACAGCCAATAAAGCCATGCCACGATTAATCCAATAAAGGGGGGCTGACCCCTATTACTTGTTAAATGCCTGTAATCAGAAAGTCGATCGCTGAAATAATTTCGCCCCTGTTATGAGTTAGAGATCCTTCGTAATTAATTAAGGCGCAC
>CANGLL010000152.1 GCA_947454605.1 Methylococcaceae bacterium
GTACCAAATAAGGGTTTTAAGAAGCCCAAATAAGTATAGAGACCCGCAAGTCATAAGGCTTCGCGGGTTTTTTTTGTCCAGCGAAATCTACCAAAATGTGGCGGCATCCGAATAAATGTATGTCATTTTTTATGTCCTTTGGTATAGTATTAAAAAGGGCATAATTAAAGCGTAAAAAAGATAATGATGTGTCTTGCGGTGAAATTGAGACTCATCACTTTGGTTACCTAGGCGCACAAGATACTTTCTAAGTTGGTAATATCAAAAGTGTGGGGCGCGAATTTATCAATAAAGCTTTATCCACATGTATTGCAAAGAGGTTCACTGTAAATTGTATACCATTAAAACACATATCACGGCCGCGGATATATTGAATGACAGAGTATTACTGTTTTATGCGCAACAAAGTTTACGCGTCGGTATTATCAAAGGTTTAGCCTAAAGCTAAGCCTTTTTTATTGTCTATATAGGTACGGATAACAACTAAGTCAGCATGTCTCGCTAATATATTAAGTAAATTAGCTTATTAAAGATTGATTTACGATAGGTGATTCAGTGTGAAGATTTCATAAAGATACGAAGATTAAATAGAAATAGATTGTTTTTTATAGGGAAATAATTTGTTTCTGCTTTACCTTCACATCTGAGTAAATCTTTGTTATCAATTAATATATTATGTGCGGGTATTTATATTCTGCAATAATTCAGCTAATTGACATTCTAAACTTTAAGTTTATACCTATCTCTTAGTTCACAAATCAAAGTTAATAATTACTTTAAAATGAAAAATACGCCTAATTTAATTAATTTCCGATATGTCTATCTATTAATATTTGTATTATTTTTACCCTCAGTCAGTTGTGCAGAAGAAGTTATTAATACCGCTCATTTTGATTTAAAACATCAATTTGTAGGCTATTTAGCGCTTGCAGTAACCCTTATTGCTTACATTGGAGCAATGACTGAAGACGTGCATTTGATGAAAAAATCCAAACCTATGATATTAGGTTCTGTTTTGACTTGGTTTGCTATTTGTATTTATTACGCCTTACAAGGTCATGCAAAAATCGCATCTTTGGCCTTCGAAAGCAATTTATTAGCCTACATAGAACTACTTCTGTTTATCTTGGTTTCAATGACGTATTTAAATACTTTAAATGAAAGAGGTATCTTTGATGGGCTGAGAATTTATTTGTTGAACAAGCAGTTTAGTTATCGTCAGTTATTTTGGATTACAGGTGTGTTGGCTTTTATGCTTTCAACCATCATAAATGGGCTTACTGTCGGTTTATTAATGGGGTCAATAGCCTTAGCTGTCGGGAAAAGGGAGCCAAAATTTGTGGCCTTGGCATGCGTTAATATTGTTGTCGGTGCCAATGCTGGCGGTACAATGAGCCCATTGGGTGGCATCTCTACATTATTTGTTTGGCAAAAAAATATTTTGCACTTTACAGAGTTTTTCTCATTAACTATTCCTTGTCTGATTAACTTTTTAGTGCCTGCGTGCATTATGCATTTTTCAGTACCCAAACAAACTCCCGCTGTTTCTCAGAGTGTTATTGCTTTAAAGCGCGGTAGTAAGCGGATTGTGTTTTTGTTTGGCTTAACATTGGCAATCACGGTTTCATCTAATATTTTATTAGAACTACCTCCGGCTGCAGGAATGATGGCTGGATTAGCCTTATTGCAGATGTTTAATTTTTATTTAACGTCTACAGAAAAAGTGGGTTGTAAAGATACCCAAAAAAGTTTCGATATATTTAAAAGTATTGCAGACGTAGATTGGGATACATTATTGTTCTTTTACGGTGCCATGATGATTATTGGAGCAGTAGGTTTCGTAGGTTACTTGGATGCACTTGCTAATTTTTTATTTGGTGAAACAAATGTTACCTTGGCGAATATCATGATTGGGTTGTCATCAGCATTTGTTGATAATGGTACCTTAATGTTTGCTGTTTTAAGTATGCATCCGGATATAGCAAAAGTACAATGGTTGTTGTTAACATTAACTTTAGGCGTGGGTGGTAGTTTATTAGCTATTGGATCTGCGCCCGGCGTAGGTTTGTTGGGTTTGGTAAAAGAAAACTATAGTTTCGCTTATCATCTTAAATACATGCCCGCCATTTTATTAGGGTTCTTTTTGAGTATTGGTGCGCTCGTTTTATTAAATCCAGGTAGTTTTTAATAGAATAATGCGCTTATTTAAATATAATAATCCTAAGAATTAGGGGGTAAGTTTGAAATCTCCTTTAGACCTTCTAAATTAATCTGAGTAGATGATGCGATTTTTATTAAATTTATTAATAGTCAGTTTTATTCCCTCTCTGGCGCTAGCCTCAGAGCAATCGAATATTATTTCACAAGCTCAACCATTAGATTTAACTAATCATTGGGCAGGTTACACTGCTTTGATAGTTTTTGCATTGGCCTATGTTTTGGCTATGACAGAAGAAGTGACCGAGTTAAAAAAATCTAAACCTATGGTGTTTGCAGCCAGTTTAATTTGGATATTAATTGCCATTGTTTATGTCAAAGGTGGTATGACAGAACAGGCAGGTATAGCGTTCCGAACTTCATTGGAGGGTTATGCCGAATTGTTTTTATTTATCATGGTTTCCATGACCTATTTAAATGCGATGGAAGACCGAGGTGTGTTTAATAGCTTGCGGATTTGGCTACTGAGTAAAAACTTTACTTATAGACAATTATTTTGGATTACGGGCTTCCAGTCGTTTTTTATATCTTCGGGTTGTAATAACCTTACGACAGCCTTGTTAATGGGGTCTGTGATTTTAGCGATGGGTAAAGGTAGCCCTCGCTTTGTTACGTTGTCTTGTATTAATGTCGTTGTTGCTTCTAATGCGGGTGGATCATTCAGTCCTTTCGGCGATATTACAACTTTATTAGTCTGGCAAAAAGGTGTTGTTCCTTTTACAGACTTTTTCTCTTTATTATTACCGGCTATCGTTAACTTTGTAATCCCAGCAACTATTATGAATTTCTTTATTCCTAAAGAAAGACCCGCTGCTGTGTTAGAGGTTCAAGTTATGCAACGAGGTGGGTGGATGATTATCTTTTTATTCATTTTGACGATTATCACTTCGGCTTGTTTTGAAAATTTCTTAAAGTTACCCCCTGCAGCAGGCATGATGCTGGGTTTAACGTACCTTAAGTTTTTTAGTTACTATTTACAAAAAACACATGACCCCGCCTTAAGTACTGTTAGCTCAGATTTAACAGATATTGATGCAAATTACTCCTATTCTGAACAGTTAGCATTTGAGTCAGACTTAGTCCCTGATAAAAAACCCGCTCAAGAACAACCGTTTGATATTTTTCAGAAAGTGGCAAACTTAGAATGGGATACGTTGTTATTTTTCTATGGTGTAATGGTTGCAGTGGGCGGTTTAAACTTTATTGGGTACTTAGTTGTTGCCTCCCATCATCTTTATGGCAGTATTGACCCAACGGTAGCTAACATTTTAGTCGGTGTGGCTTCAGCATTTGTTGATAATGGCACTATCATGTTATCTGTTCTCACAATGGAGCCTAATATTTCCCAAGGCCAATGGTTATTGGTGACTTTAACTGCGGGTGTAGGTGGAAGTTTATTAGCAGTCGGATCTGCTGCAGGTGTTGGTTTAATGGGGCAGGCCAAGGGTCTTTACACCTTTACTAGCCATTTGAAGTGGGCACCGGTCATCGCCTTAGGATATGCTGGCAGCATCATCACTCACTTTCTGATTAATGGACGATATTTCTAGTAAGTTCGTTACTTTCTATTAATAACAATGTGTTATGTTTTTTATGAATAGAGGATGTGTTGTAAAAATAGGTTTTACTAATAAAAATAATAATATATAAATAATTATAATAATGAGGAGTGTGTATGTCAGGTCATAAATTAACGCTTGCTTCGGTATGGCGATACCCCGTTAAATCAATGATGGGTGAAGAGTTAAATGCAGCAGAGGTCTCTGATAAAGGGATCGTAGGTGATAGAGCTTATGCTTTAGTAGATATTGAAAGCAATAAAGTGGTCAGTGCTAAAAATCCTAAAAAATGGCCAGAAATGTTTTATTACTACGCCCGATATAATCAAACGCCTGCCGCTCATAAAGCATTACCGAGCGTCGCTATTACTTTACCTAACGGTGATACGTTAAACAGTGATCAAGCGGATGCTGATCAATTATTATCAACGGCCTTTACAAGACCTGTTAAATTAACGACTCAAGCGCCTGCAAAAGCCACGCTAGAACAATATTGGCCTGAGTATGAAGGTGAAAACACTGAAATCAGTGAAGAAGCAATCTCGGGTGATGCACATGAAGGCAGCTTTTTTGACTACGCCACTTTACACATCTTAACGACGGCGACTGTTTTAGAGTTACAAAAATTGTATCCCGAGGGCAGAATTGAACCACGTCGTTTCCGTCCTAATTTAATTATTGCAACACCCCCAGAGCAAACTGGTTTTGTGGAAAATGATTGGGTGGGTAAAACCTTAACGATAGGTACTGTTAAATTATTGGTCACCGATCCTTGCCCACGTTGTGTGATGCCTTCTTTGGCGCAAGGTGATTTAGCAAAAGATGCTAAAATCTTAAAAACGATTGCTCAAAATACGGTACATGTGCCATTTGCGGATAAAGCATTACCCTCAGCCGGTATTTACGCGAAGGTGATTCAACCTGGTGTTATTAATCGCAATGATGTTGTGATA
>CANGLL010000153.1 GCA_947454605.1 Methylococcaceae bacterium
CCTCATCGATCGGCAAAGGTAATGCGGTATAGATTTCTCCTAAAAAGAACCATGAGCCGGCTTTGCGGTTAATAACATTACTATGCTTACCTATCCAACCTAAACCAGCCTTTTCTGCTAAGGCTTTTTCTAATACCGGCGCACTGTCTACGAACGGACGCATATCTAATTTGAACACCTCGGCGTCTATTGTTAAATTGAGTTCTGCATGGATTTTATCGACTAACTTTTGCAAACGATTACGCATTAATTTGTGATAATCTCGTCCTAACGCATATCGAGATATGTAAGCCGCTGTGGGATCATCTAATTGCTGATGCATTGATTCTGCGGCTTCGGTTTGATAATCCATGCGCACTGAAATTACACGAACCGTACCTTCATGTAATAACTCAGGGCGACTACGTTTTAAACCGTGTCTATGCATATAATCCATCTCACCTTGATAGCCTTTAGCTAACCAAGTTTGCAAATGTTGCTCTGCTTCTGACAAATCCGTATCCGTAATACCAACCTGTTGAAAGCCTAAGGCTTGTCCCCATTGTTTAATTTGCAACGCTAGGTGCTGCATAGCTATTGTATTCATGACGGCTCGGCAAATTGATTAATCGAATGACAGTTTTTAAGATGCTCAGGGCTCCAATGCTTAATCGCCCATGCTAACAACTCACTCAAAGTCGAATTTTTAAGCGCCTGCGGTGGGCTTTGCCTTAATAATTGCAATAACTGAAAAATAATCCTCTGAGGCTCTTTTAAACTAACTGCCGCTGCCAAGGTTTGTTTACTTAATTTAAAGCCCTGAGCATCCATGATGATGGGCACATGCATATACGCGGGCGTTGCTAACCCTAAGAGTTTTTGAAGGTAAATTTGTTTAGGCGTCAACGCTAATAAATCATAGCCTCGTACCACATGAGTAACACCCTGGAGAGCGTCATCAAGCACCACGGCAAATTGATAAGCCACAATTTGATCTTTTCTTTTTAATATAAAATCGTCTTGCTCAACCATGTTGCTAATAATGGTTCCCTGTAATTGATCATTAAACTCAATGAGTCGTTGATCGGCTTTAACACGGTAAGCATGGGGAGCGTTAAGATCAATTTTTTTTTCTAAGCAATGACAATCACCCTCAGTCGCCAATGTTTTGCGACTACAAATGCAAGGGTAAATCATTTGAGAGCTCGCTAATTTAGTCAGAGCATTTTCATAAATGCTTAAAGAATCGCTCTGATAAGCCACGGCCGCATCCCAATGCAAACCAAAAGTCTCTAGCGTGCTTAAAATTTGCGCGGCAGCGCCTGTTATGTTTCGGGGAATATCAAGATCATCAATGCGCAATAACCATTGACCCTGATGATATTTGGCATCAAGAAAACTAGCTAAAGCGGTATATAAGGAGCCTAAATGCAGGGGGCCGGTAGGAGAAGGTGCAAACCGGCCGATATAATTGGTTTTTTCAAACACGTTAAACGCGTTTAACCCATTTGTTTTTCCCTGATTTCATCTAAAGTCTTGCAGTCTATGCAAAGACTAGCTGTTGGACGTGCTTCAAGACGACGGATGCCAATTTCGATACCACAGGCTTCACAGAAGCCATAGTCACCTGATTCAATTTCTTTAAGTGATTCGTCAATTTTTTTAATCAGTTTACGCTCACGATCACGCGTTCTTAATTCAAGACTAAATTCTGACTCTTGAGTGGCTCGATCATTGGGATCAGGAAAGTTAGCCGCATCATCTTTCATATGCGTTACAGTACGATCTACTTCGTGCATTAACTCAGCTTTCCAGTTCTTCAAGATCGCTTCAAAATGCTTTAATTGCGACTCACTCATGTACTCTTCATCTTGTTCCTCAACATAAGGCTTAAAACTGAAGGGTGAAGCAGTCGATTTGGTACTATCTGTCATCCATTAACTCCTAAAGACTGGATAAATAAAAACCGGACATTTTTATCAGAATGCGCCCTAATAAGCAAGTTTTATTGGCATTATTACACTTTTGTTGCTAAATTTAACTTAACACCCTTTATTAACTAACATCTTGAGAGATTACCCAAGGATTCCTATGACAGTAAAACAACTATCAGCCACTGACCTGCAGCAAAAACTCGCACAGAATGAAGCGTTATTTTTATTAGATGTCCGTGAAGTTACAGAATACGACTACACTCACATTGCCAATAGCGTATTAATTCCCCTTAGACAAGTGCCTGACCGCTTAAATGAACTGAATCCTGACATAGAAATTATTGTGATTTGCCATCATGGCATGAGAAGTCAACAAGCCGCCAGCTACCTCGTTCATTCTGGCTTTAAAAATGTGGCTAATTTATCTGGCGGTATTGACGCATGGTCTTGTCAATGTGACCCGACTGTTAAACGTTACTAATTAATGTCTGTTTAAAATATATAATCAAAAAAACCTACTCAGTTAAGGGAAATAGTTTTATGATGTCGACCTCTAGTGATGAATTTAAGGAATAATAATGCCATACACACAAGACCTTGTAGATGAAATAAATATTTTGGTTCGCTACAACCTCAGTACAACACAAGAAGGAATTAAGGTTCACAAAACAGCGGCTCCAGAATGTATTGAAGCCACTAAACGACTCTTTGCCAAAGGCTTAGTGACACAAGAAGACGGCGGGTATTTAACCAGCCTAGGACATGAAGCTGCTGAACAAGCGCAAACGGTCTTAAATCTACTGAGTCAATCTTAAGTAGGACTTCATAAAGTCATAGCCAATAAAAAAGGGCTTAGCGATTAAATCGCCAAGCCCTTTTTTGATATCGCTAAGTGTTAGTGTGTTTATGCAACTAAAGTGATGGATGCCTTGATTTTCTTCATTGCATTTTGTTCTAACTGCCTAATTCTCTCTGCTGAAACATTATATTTCGCAGCTAACTCATGTAATGTTGCCTTATCTTCTGCCAACCAACGACTGGTTAAAATATCAATGCTACGCGCATCTAATTTTGCCATTGCTTCAGATAACAGATCTTGACCATGATCTTCCCAATCTGCATTTTCTAGCAAATCAGAAGGATCAGCCCCATATTGTTCTAAATAATTAGCAGGATAAAAAGCCGTTTCTTCAGAAGATTCATCTGTCGGCATATCAAAAGACATGTCATGACTACTTAAACGTTTCTCCATTTCATAAACATCACTCAAATCAACATTCAAGTTTTCTGCTATTGCCATAGCTTCTGCATTAGACAACCAACCCAAATCTTGCTTTGATTTACGTAAATTAAAAAACAATTTACGTTGGGCTTTAGTCGTGGCTATCTTAACAATACCCCAATTTTTGATCACATACTCATGAATTTCAGCTTTAATCCAATGCACTGCAAACGATACCAATCGCACGCCAACATCAGGATCAAAACGTTTAACGGCCTTCATCAATCCAATATTACCTTCTTGAATAATATCAGGCATTGACAATCCATAACCGCTATAACCTCTGGCAACATGAACAACAAAGCGCAAGTTGGTCATGACCAACTCTCTTGCCGCGCTTAAATCCCCTTCATCTCTATACTTAAGCGTTAATTCACGCTCTTCCTCAACCGTTAACCGTGGCATTGATCTTACTAAATTCAAATAAGCATCAAATGTTCCAACCGATAAATTAACGGGTAATGCTAATGTGTTAGTCATACAACCTCCAAGTAAAAAACTTTTTGTGATTTTAGCACTCTCTAATTAAGAGTGCTAATAATTTTTTATCACAGCTTTTACTAAGACTTAGCAGACCTGAGTTCATAAAATAAAACAACCCATGCACCCAGCACTCCTATCAAAGAAGAGGTACTAATTAGAAATAGAGTTTCAGTAAAATCTAAAAACAATAAATGCATAGTGCCATCATAAAGCCCTGATAATCGCTCAACCGGCCCTCTTAAAATTAACATTAAAATGGTGACGATAAACCAAGCACTAACACCAGAGATAAAACCCATCCAAAAACCAGTATATAAAAAAGGTCGGCGTATAAAAGCATTGGTCGCCCCTACTAATGTAGAGATAACCACTTCAGCACGTCGACTATAAAACTCTAAGCGCACTGTGTTTCCAATAATAAATAAAACAGCGGCGGACAATAAAATATTTAATAAGGATGCAAATAACTGTGCCACATCTACGATAGCTTGCAAGCGCTCAACCCACTCCAAATCTAACTGCGCAAAATCAACTTCTGGCAATTGTTTAAAGCTCTTTAATAAATCATCTAAACCTTGCTTTTCATCTAAAGCATTTTTTGGCAATACCTGTAACACGATAGGCAGTGGATTCTTCTTTATGGTATTTATAGCATCGCCAAAACCACTGTATTCTTTAAATTCTTTTAAAGCCTGTTCCTTAGTGATTAATTTAACACTCTGGACATTTTGATTAAGACGAATATTTTCGGCCATTTTTTTTGCATTTGTATCAGAAATATCTTCTCTAAGAAACAATGAAATTTGATTACTAGTTTCTAAACTACCTGTTAATTGATGAATATTAGCAACAAGAATATAAAAACCAGTCGCTAAAGAAATAGTAATTGCTAATACAGCAATTGTCATAATTGAACTAAATGGTGTAGCAATCATACGACTTAAACTAGAAAATAATACATGCACATGTAAATCTTTATAGGCAATAATTTTATCCTTAAAACTGCCTCCCG
>CANGLL010000154.1 GCA_947454605.1 Methylococcaceae bacterium
AAGACGCTTGCCAATCTTGCTCATGCAAAGGCTGACATTTATTTTCTGCTATTAACTGTCTTAAAATGCTTCGACAATGATGAAAAATAGCCCGATCATAAAACACTAAATCAATATCTGAACTGTGTTTCTGAGCGCCTATTAATAAAGATCCCGTGACACCCACTTGCGTTAAATCGACGTTATAGTGTGTTAATAATCGCACTAAAGTTAATAAATCAGCTTCGATCACATCTAAGGAGTCAGCCTGTAAAATAGCGTGTAAGCGCTTTCTAGGTTGATGATGTTTATGTATTTTAGAAACGTCTACCGCATGTAGATGCGCATCTAAAACGGCAGAATAATGCAAGTAATCGGGATAATGTTGCTTAAGCAGCGTGTTAGCTTGGAGAGTATCTACTTTTAACCATCGATCCCCCTCTTTAACATAGCGCAGAAAACACAGTATTTTGTTATGTTCGGCACCCGACATCACCACGGCAAAAACCAAGCCCTCGCGCGTTTCAATAAAATCTTTTGACAACAGCATCTATTCAACTCGTGTAACTAAATTAAAGCGCACTCAGCAATCTATAATTTTTATTGAAACTAATCCCCTAATCACCTATGCTCTAGGGGTGAGATTATTTATTCTTACTATTATGCCCTAAATCACACCCACAGGAGACTGTATGAAGATTGGTATACCGAAAGAAATTCACCTTGGTGAAAAACGCGTAGCAACAACCCCCGAAGCAGCAGAACAAATCATTAAACTTGGCTTTTCAGTCAGCATAGAAAGTGGCGCTGGTGTTAATGCTGATATTTCAGATGAAGCTTACCAAAATGCCGGTGTTGAAATTGTTTATGACACTCAAACACTCTGGCAACAATCTGACATTATCCTAAAAGTCCGAGCCCCTGAGTTTAATCCCAACCTAAATCTATTCGAGTCACAACTTCTATCCCCTAACAGTAGCTTAATCAGTTTTATTTGGCCCGCTCAAAATGAAGGCTTAATGCAAGATTTAGCGGTTAATAATCATACGGTACTGGCTATGGATAGCGTACCTAGAATGTCTCGCGCACAAAAATTAGATGCCTTAAGCTCAATGGCCAACATTGCAGGGTATCGTGCCATTGTAGAAGCCGCCCAACACTTTGGCCGGTTCTTTACTGGCCAAATTACCGCCGCAGGAAAAATACCGCCTGCCAAAGTACTCGTCATTGGCGCAGGCGTTGCCGGCTTAGCCGCTATCGGTACGGCAAAAGGCATGGGCGCCATTGTTAGATCCTTTGACACGCGACCTGAAGTAAAAGAGCAAATTGAGAGTATGGATGCAGAATTCTTAATGCTCGACTTTAAAGAAGAAGGCGGTGGCACAGGTGGTTATGCAAAAACCATGTCCAAAGAATTTATCGATGCAGAAATGGCCTTATTCGCAGAACAGGCCAAAGAAGTTGACATTATTGTGACTACGGCTTTAATCCCAGGAAAACCAGCCCCTAAATTGATAACCACCGCCATGGTTGAATCCATGAAACCCGGCAGTGTTATTGTGGACTTGGCGGCTGAACAAGGTGGAAACTGTGATCTAACCGAAAAAGATCAAGTCGTCGTCAAAAATGGCGTTACCTTAATAGGTTATACCAACTTACCGAGTCGTCTAGCGAATCAATCGAGCCAACTGTATGCGACGAACCTAAGACATTTATTGACTGAGTTGTGTCCCGATAAAAATGGCATCATCAATGTTAATATGGAAGATGAAGTCATCCGTGGCACCACCGTGATAAAAGAAGGCAAAATCACTTGGCCACCTCCAGCACCTAAACTATCAGCAGCCCCCGTTGCCACAGCAGAAGCGAATGCAACACCGACGGCCACTGAGACTAAAAAATCAATTATTCCAAATTTCGTTAAACAGTTGTTACCCATTACGGTGGCAGGTTTAGCGCTGTTTGGTATTGGCGCAGTAGCACCTGAATCGTTTATGACCCATTTTACGGTTTTTGTATTAGCGTGTTTTGTAGGTTATCAAGTGATATGGAATGTATCACATTCATTACATACCCCTTTAATGAGTGTAACGAATGCCATCAGTAGTATTATTGTTATTGGTGCCATCGTACAAATTTCCACCGCTAATCCTACGGTTACCATCCTAGCTGGTGCAGCAACACTGCTTGCCGCTATCAATATTTTTGGTGGTTTTTTAGTCACGCGTCGTATGTTAGAAATGTTTAGGAAATAACAGGAGCTCATCATGTCACATAGTTTAGTTACGATGTCTTACATCGTTGCCGCCATTCTGTTTATTCTTAGTCTAAGCGGTTTAAGTAATCAAGAAACGGCCCGTAAAGGTAATTATTACGGCATGTTAGGCATGGCAATAGCTATTATTGCTACCACTTTAAGTGGCACAGTTTCTGCGTTTGGCGTTTTAATAGGCGCCTTAGTCATCGGTGGACTGATTGGTGCTAGAGCCGCAACAAAAGTTGAAATGACTCAGATGCCTGAGCTGGTTGCCATTATGCACAGTATGGTTGGCTTAGCCGCTGTATTAGTGGGTTATGCTAACTTTATGGATCAAACCATCGCCTTAGAAGGCGTTGAAAAAACAATCCATGAAATTGAAATTTATGTGGGGATCTTAATCGGTGCCGTTACCTTCTCTGGTTCGGTTATTGCGTTTGGTAAACTCAGCGAAAAAATCAATGGTAAACCGTTACTATTACCCGGTCGTCATTGGCTTAACCTCATATTACTCATTGCATCTGCTGGATTAGGTTATGAGTTTTTACATCAAACCGAAGTAGGTGCAGACGCGCTTATCCCCTTAGCGATTATGACCGGCATAGCCTTAATATTTGGTATTCACATGGTAATGGCTATCGGTGGGGCTGATATGCCGGTCGTTATTTCCATGCTAAACAGCTACTCGGGTTGGGCGGCAGCAGCCACCGGCTTTATGCTAAGCAATGATTTGTTGATCGTGACTGGTGCGCTAGTGGGTAGTAGTGGTGCGATTCTAAGTTACATCATGTGTAAAGCCATGAACCGCCATTTCTTAAGCGTTATCGCGGGGGGATTTGGCACCACATCAGGTGGAGAATCAGCGGCGATAGAAGGGGAAGTACAACCTATTGATGCAGAAGAAACTGCTGAGCTTTTAAAAGCCGCCAAAAATATCATGATTATTCCTGGATATGGTATGGCGGTTGCGCAAGCTCAACACACTGTCTATGAAATCACTAAACTACTCAGAGCTAAAGGTAAAAAAGTGGGCTTTGGTATTCACCCTGTGGCGGGTCGTATGCCTGGACACATGAACGTATTGTTAGCAGAAGCTAAAGTACCTTACGATATCGTTTATGAAATGGATGAGATTAATGATGACTTTGACAGTGTTGACGTGTCCATCGTTATCGGTGCCAATGATATTGTTAACCCTTCTGCACTTAATGACCCCAATAGCCCTATTGCTGGCATGCCAGTGCTTGAATGCTGGAAAGGTGAAACTACTATCGTATTAAAACGCAGTATGGCTTCAGGCTATGCTGGGGTGGGTAATCCACTATTTGTATTAGAAAACACTCGTATGTTATTTGGTGATGCTAATGCAACCATGCAAGCCGTACTGAAAGCATTAGAAAAATAATCCGCTTTACTCGCTTACCTAGTCGCTAAAAGTAAACCGCTTTTAGCGGCTAGACCTCTCCCCCCATAAAATCCATTCTTTTGTAAGCCACACACTGTTTTTTAAGGCATTTCTGTTAGTCATCTAGTGTCTTTTTATCAATGATTTTACCCAGTTAAAGCAAGCATCATTTAACAGTTACCCACATTTTATGCTTTTTACGTTTTTAAAAAACTGTACAAAAAAAACAGCTAAAAACAAAAGCCGTATCATGCACGTATATAATATAAGAAATTGATTTATATAAATATAATATATTTGTCCAACTTTTAGACAATTTAAATAAATAGACCAAAAATTAGTCAGTTACGTACTTGCAAACATAATAATCCACAAAGTTATCCACAGTTTCTAGGGATAACTTTCCCTAACGGAATAACCTTATTCCTAGCCTTAAAACATTACAAATGTTTTCCACACAAAAAAAAATTATGCAAGCCATAAAATTGATCTATCGCAAAAATTTTACAGATTTTTTGTCATAAAACTGTAACCCATTTGTAACACTTATTCACATTTACAAATATACACATCTTATAAAGTGATAAACCTAAAAAATCAGAATATTAAACACATAAAAACCAACGACATAACGATAAGCTATTGATTTTAATAAAACAAAGATGACTGTATATTATTTAAACGATCTAACTAAATTCGAATAAAATGAGTAAGTTAGTTGGCACCGCATGCGCTAATACACAGAGTTATCCACAGCTTCTGGGGATAAGTTTTAGACATAAAAAAGCCTCACTAAACAGCAAGGCCCTTTTATTTAGAACAATTATAAACTTAACTTAAAACTAGCTGCTGACAGAGGCACTCACCACATCACTCCACTGCCCTACTTGATCATCATAGAGTTAATAAATCACATTATAGTGCCGTACTTAAGTTGCACCCGCTTCTGTTAAAGCATAAGCGTCATAAGTGTTGGACTCTAAATTAATGGTTAAAGGCACAAAACCTTTCGTATTATTACGATCCATCCATATTTCAATGA
>CANGLL010000155.1 GCA_947454605.1 Methylococcaceae bacterium
CCATTGGCAACACGGTTGGCCTGCTGGCTCTGAAACAAAAATGCCGATTGATTTAAGTACAACACCACTATTCTTGCCCAATGATCTTCCTCTCAGAGGCATGAGTAGAACTTGCATTAATTTAACCCCACAAGAAATTGAATTAAATCGACTTGCATTAGCTGAATATAAAACACAGCAACGTGCGATGGGATCATTTTTAGCAGCATTTGTCCGGAACAATGAATGCTTTACTGCATTAAAACTAGAGGATACTGTTGGCATTCATAATGTCGTTAAACAATGGCAACACGCTAGAAAAACTTTTGATTCTCATCCGATAAGCCGTAAAAAAGATCTGGGTGTTTTAAGTTTTAATGTTTTTAATAAAGATCAATGTATTAACAGAAATTAAATTTAGCAAGAATTAAAAGACGAATATATTTAATGGCTTGTCGAGATGTTTAAATATTTACGTTTATCGTAGCTGAAAATTCATTTGGGTCTAATTCTGCTAATTGTGAACGAACGCGTTCACGTAAATCTCTTGCTGGTTTAAGAACATAACTTTCATAATCAGTGTGGTCTGGATTTAATAGTAATAATTTTGATAACCCAGAAGCTAATCGTGTAACAGCTTTTACATCGCGACTATCCCCTTTTAATGTAGGACATTGTCCATAAGGAAATTCATCGTAACTAACGATACGCAACTGATGTAAATATTCACCAAAAATATCTGCCTTTATACCAACACCAAGAGCAGCACTTTCAGTAGTAAATCGTGGTATTTGCCACCCTGCAATAATACCGTGAAATCTATCTATCAACGCGCTGTCATGGAACATTGGAGGTAGATGTTTAATATAATCATAGCGTCTTGGGCGGTTATTTTGTAATTCAATATTTGCTAGAATCATCAATCCACATTCACTTGTTATCTTGTCATTAGCGATAGAATAATGACCAGACTCTAAGTAGTCTTTAAATTTCGCATGAATATCATCTGCCCCCTTAAAGCTAATAGATTGACCCTCGTCTAATACGAGTAAATCGTAACGCCCCATCAAACCTATTTCTTTCGTATTCAAGTTTTTAAATAATTGTGCTTGTGTTAACGCACCTCCACTATTTAGCCATGTATAGCGACTCTGATTAGAATAGATGTAAGATTTGCCTGTGCCTTTAGGCGCAAGCTCCATCATATTCACATTATTCTGCACTAATGGCAATAAACGCAAAATCAAATTATCTTGTTGTGACTCATTATAGGCAGTAGGTTCATACCCCATGGTACGGAGTAGTAAAAATATCCATTCACGAGTAGTGAAATGTTGACGAGCCTGTATCAATGTATTTAGATCAACTTTACCTGACTGCATAGGGTTAAACTCAATCATTTCAATTACATTGATATTCCCTTCCGGTCTTACAATCAAGCGACCCGCCCCCCACTGACCGCCTTCTAAAAGTAGTGGATTTTTATCAATAACCTCATTAGAAACTCTTGCATTAGTTTCTTCAATGCAGGGAATAGAGAGTAGTTTTTTGTTTTTAGCAATATCAATGCGAAGATTGAAGCGGTCTAAAATAACCATTTCATTGCCTGATTGTAGCTCGTGTTTAATACGCTCTTTATCTGTTTTAGCAGGTAAATGCTTGCTCATAAATGCTGTTACATCTTGGTAAATTTCAGCATTTGATTTGTCTGGTTTTTGAAATCGAGAAATTAGCCACTCCTCCACGAAGCTGGGAATTGTTCTTTTGTCTCGAATTTTTAAACTACGAACCAATGCTTTGTCGATAATTATGTCGCCAAAAAGCATTTTTATTTTGGCATCTAATTGTTCAATATTCAAAACATACCCTCAAATTTGTCTGTATTTTCGTCTGTAATAATAGTTACAGGTAATTCTTTTAGATTATCCGTGAAACCATCTTCCGGAATAATTGGTGCGATAAAGTACTCTTTTGCAGTGATTATATTTTCAGTTTCAAAATTTGAAGTTCTTGTTCCACTGAATATAGCGTTCTCTGCTTCTACTCTTGTAACTAATTCAGGCGTTTTATACGTTAAAGTTAATATCTTATCTAGAGGAAGATCAAATCCAAACGAAAACTGGTTAACGTCCTTAGATAGGTACGTCAGTTTAGTAGGAACCAATAATATATTTTTTGATAAAGACTCGTTTAGATTACTTGGCACACTGCTGTAATAAAAGTTCAATTCACTATCTATAGCATCTAATTCATTCCAAAGAAATAAATGACTCTTGGCTAATTCTAATTTATTGTTTTTTCTTAAAAGCACAGCAGTCAATTTTGCCAAACCTGATTTCCATTCATTAAATTTATTAGCAATATCAAATTTATAAAATTGTGATGAATTACCATCAATATCTAATATAATATCTTTGCCTAGTGATGATGTTATTTTTAAAATATATATATCTTTCTCATCTAAATTAATGATTAATTGTAAATCTTTAGATGCAAATACTTCATGACCTTCATTAGATTTAATGTTAATGCCATTCCATGTAATGCTTGGACTGCTATCACTTTTTATGATCAGCGTTACAAAACCATTTGATATGTTTTCTATTTTACCTTTTATTAAATTCAATTGAGACATATAAACAGCGGTCTCTATCTCTTTGCATCTTGTGCTATATTTAAATCTTGAAAAAATAGTATATTTGCCTGTTTCTAATTGAATCTCACCGTCTCCAAATGAACCAGAATAAATAAAGTCGCCAGCCTCTGAGAAAATAATTAAACGTTTACGGCTGTTTTCATGCCATAAATCAAACTCATAAGCGATATTAAAATCAACATCAGTGATTGATACAGAAAGAGTGTTCCACTCTAATATATAAAATTCTTTTTCAGTAAAAATAACTGTTTCTGGGGTATCTCGGGTAGTAGTTACTTGAATTTCCCATCTCTTTAGCTCATTGGCATTGGAAGGCAGTACTATACGTATACTATTGTCTTTAAGTTTAATTTGAGGTTTTTTTAGTTTAGATATTTGTGTTGAATCAGTATTTACCTTAGAGATATTTTGGCCTACGTTTTTCGATAACAAGCGTGTATGTGCCCTTTTTCCCACTATATCTACTAAAGACGGGATTTGTTCTAAGTTATTATTCTCTTGGGAAATATGGTTGGTCTCCAAATAATCAACTAAGTCCGCATTATTTTGTTCATTAATGATGGTCTGATTTTGTTCCGCTCTTATATATTTATCAAGTTCCGCTCTTGCTTGATGTAATTCAAGTTCCAATCTTGCAATTTTTTTCGACTCAACATTTTTAGATTTCTCTTCGTTTAGTTGAGCTAATTCAACTATGCTGGTTTTAACATAAGTCTGTTCGTTACTATTTAATTCTGTGAAAGAATTCCACATCAATTCTTCATTTAAAAATTTATTATTGAATATATTTCTGATTTTTATACTAAGTGATCGGAGTATTAAAATCATTGAATTAAGTAAATAAAAAATTATTTTTATATTGGTCGAAAATAATAATTTTATTGATGTGATTAGAGTATCCAAAAACCAAGTGATGCTATCCACTAATGTATTGAATAAAAGATGTATTATGTTAGACAGCAGATTTAACAATATAGTAGAGATGCTAATTACTAGTTTTATTAAAGATTTTATTAAGTATTCAAAAACATAAATTAAAAACCTAAATAAAATAAATACACCAATACTTATTGCAATAATTACTAAAATATTATTCTTAAATTCAGTTTTTTGAATGGCCGCGTAAACAACAAATAAAATTATGATGCTGCTTATATCCCATAAATTAAGCTTTTTCTTTCGAGCCATTTTGCAATTCCAACATACTATTTTAAAAAGATTATAACATTCGATTTATAGACTAAAATCAGTTATTAATAATGATTAATTGATATGCCCCCGTCATGCAGTCGTTGACATCATGGAATAACGCAGCAGTTGCTATGGCATCCGCATTTAACTTCCCCATAAAATACTGGTTACGTATAAGCGCATTTATAGCATGAGCTATAACCACGCCTTCCCAACTGTGTTCCATCACAGTTTCAGGTTCTGCCGTATGCATTAACCCCCAACGTTCAATCCAGCGTAGTCGAGATAGATTGGCATAAAACTTAGAGGGTTGATCGTTTAACTGACGTATAAT
Source organism: Methylococcaceae bacterium (assembly GCA_947454605.1). GTDB lineage: Bacteria > Pseudomonadota > Gammaproteobacteria > Methylococcales > Methylomonadaceae > Methylobacter_C. The sequence continues at coordinate 4,161 of CANGLL010000155.1, forward strand.
AAGACCTATAAAAGCATTAATTTTTAAAGGTCTTTAGCATAATACGAGTTGAAGACAGACTGTGACGCTTGATTAAATTTATAAAAAGTTAATCTCGTTTATAGCTCCACCTTTAACTTTATCTCGATACACCCATTGATAAACCGCTTCATGGCTAATACTTACATACTGGCCAATTTGTTCAGGACTCCATTCCTCGTATAATTTAACTCTCAAATGATGCTACTTCATATTACCCTTTCAACCAACTGTTACTAATATTCCACTTAATACTTGAAACCAAGTTTGTTTATTTGCACACACATTCTGCTTCTGTAACAAATATTGTAATAATATTAGTTATGACATAATAAATCATTCCGCTATACAATTAGCCGCACTATTTATAAAAAACTAATACTTTTAGATACTATGTCTGAAGAACAAAATCGCATTTTAAAGCAACAACTTTGGAATATTGCTAACGAGCTTCGTGGCAATATGGGAGCAGATGAATTTAGAGACTACATTCTCGGTTTTATC
>CANGLL010000156.1 GCA_947454605.1 Methylococcaceae bacterium
AATAAACTTCTTCGGTACCCGCTAAGCCAATGTCAAAAACATCAACCCCCGAATCCAGCAATCCTTTGATTAATGCGGTTGCTAGATCCTCACTCGATAACCGAATATCACGGCCGACAATAACCCGCGATGGCTGAATACTTTCAGCATAGGCTCTACCGATACGATAGGCGATGTCTACATTTAATTCTTCTGGGAGACGGCCACGAATATCGTAGGCCTTAAAGCATCTAAGTGATTGAATCATATATAGTAAAATATCTGTTGATTTATTAATTAAAGTCCAAAAAAAACATCAAATTATACAGGATTATGAATTTGCAATAGTCCTGGTTCTTAACCTATTTATTTGTAGATGTATAGATAATCGTATAATAATTAAATATTATAGCTCCCCCTACCCTTATTTATTTTTTATATGAAATGTAAAACCAGTTTAGTAGTGTTATTTCTTTTCGCGACATGCTTTGTTACATTAAATATTCATGCAAAAACCTTCTCAGGAAATAAACTGCGGGAATCCTCTATAGATCTCAAAAAAGAAACTTTGCAATCTAAAATAGATGCACTCAATGACAGAAAAGGTCTCGATGAGGATCTAAAAACTAAATTATTATCCATTTATCAAACTACTCAAGACAATATCAATAATATTGAAAGTTATAAGGCGAAAATAATAACTTATAATCAATCACTAAAAGAAGCTCCACCTGAAATTAAATCAGTTTTAAAAGAGATAGATCAAACACAATTACGAATTATTAAACAAAAATTAAGCGATTATTCTACTGACTCAACTATAGAACTTGAGCAAAAAGTCATTGATGATAAAGGCAAGATAAGTACTTTAGATGAACAACTCAAAAAGATTGACAGTGAATTGACAATACAGCAGTCAAGACCTGCTCAAATAAGAGAAGAAATTGTTACAGCCAAACAAGATATTGAATCCACACAAAACAAATTGCAGCAACCTGCTAATAAAGAATTATCTAAATTAGAAATAGAAGCAAATTCGATTTTATTAAAATCAATTATAAATGCTCGATCAGCAGAGTTAAAAATGCTCGAAATCGAGGCAATGAGCAATCCTAGTCGAGTAGATCTACTTAAAGTTCAATATAAACTACTCGATTTACAAAAGACAGAATTAACACCGATTGTTAATGCAATTGATATTCAGTTATCAAATCGTCGAGAAAAAGATGCGCAAATTATAAAACTATCCTTAGATGAGGCCGAAAAAGAATTAGCAGGTAAACACCCTCTTCTACAGAGTTTAATGCGTGAAAATATCAAATATACTAGAGACTTACAATCTGTAAATGAGAAAATTGAAGCTTACACTAATCAAAAATCACAAGTAGAAAATGAATCGATACAAATAAATAATGAATACAAAGTCGCCGATAAAAAAATTAGTTTAGCCGCGATTAGTCCTGAACTTGGCAAGATGCTTCGGGTAGAACGGCGTAATCTAGAAACACAAGCAAAATCGAAACTAGAAATAGAAAATATTCAAAATGAAACTGCATTAGCTAGTCTGGAAGACTATAAAATTGAAGATAAATTAAAAAAAATTAGTGATATAGACTCCTATACTAAACAAATAATACAAGCTCAGTTTAACGATAAAGTATTCCTATCTGGGGAATTAATAGATTTAGATAATGAATTAAGAGTATTACTCACTAATCAAAAAGAATTATTAAATAAACTGGCTATAGATTACAGTTTATACATTCGACTCTTGGGCGATTATGATTTTTCGCAACAGCAAATGATGGATATAACTATCAAATATGCCAACTATTTAGATGAAAACCTTCTCTGGGTAAAGAGTTCAGACCCCCTAAACTTAGATACACCTATTAATATAATCCATTCAATAGCCTGGTTATTATCTCCGATTAATTGGATTAACTTCATAAAGGATTTGGGGCATTTATTTATTGAGCGAACCCTATTATTTTTAATGGGTATATGTGCAATTTTTGTTCTTCGCTTGAGCAAGAATTGGTCTCTAATTCAATTAGAAGAATTGAATTTGAAAAATAAGAAAAAACAAACAGCAAGCGTCACTAATACTCTTCAAAACCTTGCGTATAGATTATTACAGATAATACCTTTGCCACTAATAATGGGTTATTTTGGATGGTTACTTAATAATGATTTGCACTTGAATGATTTTACTAGAGCTTTAGGTTTGGGATTTAAATCGGCAGTTATTCCGTATGTATTAACAAATTATTTTTACGTGCTTTTCGCTGAAAACGGAGTTGTGTTTAAACATTTCAACTGGCAAAAACATAATTGTAAATTACTACGCAAAGAACTTAAATGGCTTCGTTATGTGGCTGTTATTTCCAGTTTCACAATTAGTAGCACTGGCGCATCAAACAATCCTTTATATAGTGACAATTTAGGAAGACTTGCATTTATCGTGAGTATGATTGCTATTGGTGTATTTTGGGGGAGGATATTTAACCCAAAGTCTGGACTTATTCAGAAACACATTGAAACTGCAGATTTTAGTTTGATAAACCGACTGAAGTATACATGGTATTCAGCCATTTACTTAATACCGATGATAATTATTGGTTTTTCTATAGCGGGTTATTATCTAAGTGCACTCGAATTACAAGGTCAATTGATTGCAACAATGCGTTTAATATTTGCCGCTACCATGGTTCATCAATTAGTCGAACGTTGGCTAACTTTAGTAAATGAACAGTTTGCACTGAAGAACGCAGAAGAAGAACGTAAATGTTGTTTAACGGATAAACAAAATACGGCTGCTAATGATGATCCCATTGTCTATAATACAGAATCAATAATTGATATACCTAAAATTAATGCACAGACTATCCGGCTACTCAACGTTTTTATTGGCTTAGGATTATTGATTGGCTTTTGGTTGATTTGGCGTAATTTACTCCCTGCATTTTCATTCTTGGATAACATAGTGCTATGGCAACATTTGGTGGTTCAGGATGAACAAAAAGTATATGCAGCTGTTACACTTACACACTTACTTATAGCAGGAATCTATTTATTTATTGCTATCGTATCTGTAAGAAACTTATCAGGTGTCATGGAGTTATTAATATTTAGACGTTTAAACATAGAGTCGGGTACCCGCTATGCTTTCAAACAATTAGCGAACTACAGCATTATTACCATTTCTTTTATCAGCATCACTAATGAACTTGGAGGTAGTTGGTCAGAAGTCCAATGGTTAGTGGCTGCACTAAGTGTGGGATTAGGGTTTGGTTTACAAGAAATTTTTGCCAACTTGGTTTCAGGAATAATTATATTATTTGAACGTCCAATACGCGTTAACGACACCGTCACTATAGGTTCAATTACAGGAAAAGTAAGTCGCATCCAAATGCGCGCAACCACTTTAATGGATTGGGATCAAAAAGAACACATCGTACCTAATAAAAACTTTATAACTAATCAGTTGGTCAACTGGACTTTAAGTGACACTATCACTCGTTTAGAAATACTGATTAATATTGCATATGGCTCAGATTTAGAGTTAGCACATAAAATAATGTCTGATTGCGTAGCCAGTACTCCTGAAATTATTAAAGATCCTGCTCCCTCTGTTATTATTACCAGTTTTGGTGATAATGCGGTGGTTTTTTCAATTAGAATATTTGTAGATGAAATGAGTAATCGGATCCCTGCAACCCATAATTTATTTATTCATATTGAAAAAGCTCTACGCGAACACAATATTCAAATGCCGTATCCACAACGTGATATTTATATAAAATCGTTACCTAAAGAATTTAGAGCTTAAATTTAAAATAAAACTCGGGGTAACAGTCATCTGTTACCCCATCGTAATTATTGTTAATTCAACTCGCGATAAGCCCCAGAAAAATACAATAAAGGCTCACCTGTTCGACAAACAGTTTCTTGTATTTCGCCAATCACTATCCAATGTGAGCCTGCTAAAACCTTATCAATCACTTTACAATCTAAAGACACTATACTGTCATCTAATAAAGGTGACCCACTCGCACTAGCAGTCCATGCTGTATTAGCGAATCGTTCCGCTTGTGACGCACCACCAGCAAATTGATTAGAGACCGCTTGTTGATCAGCGCGCAACACATTCACGGCAAAGTGTTGACTGACTTCTATGCCATTAACGGTATCTGCATTTTGATTAAGACACACTAAAATTTGCGGAGGATTAGCAGAAACACTTGAGAAGGCCGTCACTGTCATCCCTTGAGGACCTAATTGCTCTGAAGTGGTCGTAACGACTGAAACACCACTTGCCCAAAGTTGCAGGGCTTTTTTAAAATCATCAACATTGACTGCCATCATTATTCCTCTTTAAATTGTTTTATTTTAGGTAAATCTAAAGTTAATATTACAACACCTGAGTGTTTAATTAAAATTATCCTTACAATTCATAGTGCAAAGCCGCTCGCACACAACGTAAAATCCCATAACTGTATTGCCCCTCTAATTGCTCGTAAACGGGCTTTAACGCATTTTGCTGGGCTTCGGGTAATTCTAATATCAACGACTGAATCAGCCTAAGTTCTGTGTCGGGTATATCTAGGACATCAGATAACTTTAATTGACCTTGTTCAAGTCCATGGGCTAAATGATTATAAATAGTATCGTCTTTAAGCTCACG
>CANGLL010000157.1 GCA_947454605.1 Methylococcaceae bacterium
GCGTTATCGTCGCTTTTGAAGCGGCTGTAGCGGGTGGTATTCCTATCATTAAGGCCATTCGTGAAGGCCTAAGTGGTAATGAAATTGAATGGTTGGCCGGTATTATTAACGGTACGGGTAATTTTATTCTCACTGAAATGCGCGATAAGGGTCGTGACTTTTTAGACGTCTTAGCCGAAGCACAAGCTTTAGGTTATGCAGAAGCCGATCCTACTTTTGATGTTGAAGGCATTGATGCGGGTCATAAATTAACCATTTTGGCTTCTATTGCATTTGGTATTCCTTTACAGTTTGATAAAGTATTTACCGAAGGTATTACTCAAATAACCCGTCTTGATGTGGAATACGCTGAACAATTAGGTTATCGAATTAAACATCTAGGTATCGCTAGAAAAACAGCTGAGGGTATTGAGCTTAGAGTCCATCTGACTTTAATTCCAGAAAGACGTTTGATCGCTAATGTTAACGGTGTGATGAATGCTGTGTTAGTGAAAGGCGATGCAGTGGGCGCAACACTCTATTACGGTGCGGGTGCGGGTGCAGAGCCGACGGCTTCAGCAGTGGTAGCTGACGTGGTTGATGTAGTTAGAGCACTCACCAGTGATCCTGAGAATCGGGTGCCACATTTAGCTTTTCAAGCTGATGCCATTGAAGATATTCCTGTATTAAGTTCTGATAAATTCGAAACCTCTTATTATTTACGCTTGAATGCTGAAGATAAGCCTGGGGTTTTAGCGGATGTCACTCGTATTTTAGCTGATCATAATATTAGTATCGAAGCTATCATCCAAAAAGAACCGTTATGCGATGAAACCGCTATTCCCATTATTTTGTTGACTCAAGTCACATTAGAAAAAGAAATGAATGCTGCGATTACAGAAATCGAAGCCCTTAAAACAGTGACTGGCAAAGTCAATCGCATCCGCCTAGAAACCTTAGGATAATTACACACCATGCATAAACATTACACTGGCTTAATTGAGCGTTATAGAAATCGTTTACCGGTTAGCGCGAATACTCGCATTATTAGTTTGAACGAAGGCAATACGCCGATGATTCAATTGCAGAACATTCCAAAAATGTTAGGTAAAGAGGTTGATATTTATGTAAAGTTTGAAGGTTTAAATCCAACGGGTTCATTCAAAGACCGTGGTATGACAATGGCGGTTACTAAAGCAGTAGAAGAGGGTAGTCAAGCGATTATATGTGCTTCTACGGGTAATACTTCTGCGGCGGCGGCGGCTTACGCTGCGCGTGCGGGTATTAAGGCTTTTGTATTAATTCCTGATGGCAAGATTGCTTTAGGTAAGTTAGCACAGACACTCATGTACAACGCAACCATTATTCAAATTAATGGTAACTTCGATCAAGGCATGGAGTTGGTCAAAGAAGTGGCTAATCATGCACCCGTGACAATTGTTAACTCAATCAATCCTTTTAGATTAGAAGGTCAAAAAACCGCGGCGTTTGAAATTGTAGATGATTTAGGTTTTGCTCCGGATTATCACTGTCTGCCTGTAGGCAACGCAGGTAATATTTCTGCTTATTGGAAAGGGTATAAAGAATACGCTTTAGATCGTGTCTGTGGAAATCGTCCCATTATGTGTGGATATCAAGCCGCAGGTGCAGCGCCTTTTCTTGCGGGGCATCCTATCGAAAATCCTGAAACTGTTGCGACAGCGATCCGTATTGGTAATCCCCAATCTTGGGCCTTAGCATGGGCCGCTCAACAAGAGTCCGGTGGATGGTTTGATAAATTCTCGGATGAGGACATTTTAGTTGCACAAAAAATGTTATCTCAGTATGAAGGGGTGTTTTGTGAACCTGCCTCAGCGACTTCATTAGCAGGCGCTATGCAAGACATTAAATCGGGTAAAATTCCTGAAGGCAGTAAAATCGTTTGTACTTTAACCGGTAACGGTATTAAAGACCCTGAAATTGCGATGCAACAATGTCTAGACTCTAAACCAGTGACCATTGATGCAGACTTAGACGCTGTAAAACGCGCCATCTTAGATAATTTATAAATCTAATTACTTAAATATTTAGCAGTTGAGAAAGTTAACCGAATGAAATTTCGTACTACAGTCGTTTGTTGTTTGATATTACTGGCTATCGGTCAGGCTAATGCCACTACTTATAAAATGCCCGATAAAAAAGGTGATAGAGTTGTCGCTCTAAGTTCTGAAGAAACGTTGACTATTGTTTCTGATCATGATCAAACGTTATTAGATATCGCTAGACGCTTTAATCTAGGACAAACTGAAATTGTTACCATTAACCCTAAGTCAGACAGATGGTTGATTAAGAAGGGTGATGTGGTTCGATTACCTAATAGACGTATTTTGCCAGATAGTCCTCATGATGGTATTACGCTCAATATTGCTGAATATCGTATGTACTTTTACCCTGCCGGTGCACCCGGTACTGTTAGATCTTATGCGCATGGTGTGGGGCGTCAAGATTGGCAAACGCCTTTAGGTAGAACAACGGTTGCTAAAAAAGTGAAAGATCCTGCTTGGCATCCACCCGAGTCAATTAGAAAAGAGCATGCGGCTAATGGTGATTTTTTACCAGAGATCGTACCTCCGGGTATTCATAATCCTTTAGGGGCTTATGCATTGTACTTAAACTTACCCGGTGATTATCGAATACATGGCACGGATATCGACAAGATATTTGGTATTGGTATGCAGATTACGCATGGTTGTGTGCGTATGTATCCAGAAGATATCGATGAACTTTATCATGGCGCTGAAGTGGGTACCCCTGTTTATATCGTTAAACAACCCATTAAAGTGGGATGGTTAAATAACACATTATATGTTGAAGCGCATCCAGATTTAGAGGGTGAAGAGAAAACGCAAGATCAACGCTTTGCTATTGCTTTAGCGTTAATAGATAAAGCTAATGGGGGAGCGACGCCAGATTTTGATCAAGTAGCATTGAATCAAGCTTTGACGGCTATAGATGGTGTGCCTGTCGCTATATATGAAGGTGTTGCCCCTGAAGTTGCTGAGCCACCAGCGCCATTACCTGATCTTGTTAAGGGTTCTTCTACCAGTAATAAGAAAAGTGCAAATAAAGCGGATAAGTCTAAAAAATCAGTTGCTGAGAATACTAAACAAAAACCTAATGTAGAAAAAAGTACGGATAAAGTTAAGCCAGTTTCTGATAAAAAAGTAGCTGAAAAAAAACCTAAGGTCACGATAATAACAAAAGACAAAGTCGTTGCTAAACCCCAGAGTGGATCCGTTGGTGGTTATTATCACGGCGGCTAGCACTATTTTGAAAGCCCAGGTTTTTATTTATGATTTTGATTAAGTTTCATGAGTAAAAAAGTAAAAATTGCCTATGTGTGCGACCAATGCGGAGCTGACTATCCGCGATGGGGTGGGCAATGCACTAGTTGCGGTGAATGGAATACGATTAAAGAAGTCCGTTTAGGTTCTGCTAGTTCAGAACGAAGTAGTCGCAGTGGTTATGCGGGTAGTCGTTCTGAGGTTAAGTTATTAGCCGACGTTAATCTAACGCAGGCCGAGCGTATTTCCACAGGTATTTCAGAGTTTGATAGAGTCTTAGGCGGTGGTATTGTTTGTGGCAGTGTCGTCTTGATTGGTGGTGCGCCTGGTGCGGGTAAAAGTACCTTATTGTTACAAGCCATCGCTAATATTGCTGATAGAGGCGTACAGGTTTTGTATGTTTCTGGTGAAGAGTCATTACAGCAAATTGCTGAACGCGCTTTACGTTTAAAATTACCCGCCGAAAAAATTATGATGCTCATGGAAACATCCGTGCAACGCATCTGTGATGTCTTAGATGAGATTAAGCCACAAATCTTAATTATTGATTCCATCCAAGTTATGCATACGCAAGAAACTGAGTCTGCACCCGGATCTGTTTCACAAGTACGAGAGTCTGCAAGTTATCTAACTCAATACGCTAAAAAACACCACGTTTCTATCTTTATGGTAGGACATGTCACTAAAGATCAATCTTTAGCGGGGCCAATGACACTGAGTCATATCGTTGATACTCAAGTCATGTTAGGGTCTACCGATGATGCCCGTTATAGAGTGTTAAGAGCGGATAAAAATCGCTTTGGTAGTGTGGGTGAGTTAGGTTTCTTTGCGATGGATAGCGCCGGGTTAAAAGAAGTTAAAAATCCTTCTGCCATGTTTTTAAATAGAGCAGAAAAACCTTCATCGGGTAGTGTAGTTACTGTGTTATGGGAAGGTACTCGGCCTTTGCTCGTAGAGATCCAAGCGTTAGTCACGGAGTGTCAATATGGCAATCCTAGACGCTTAGCGGTAGGTTTTGATCAAAATCGTTTAGCCATGTTGTTAGCTGTTTTACATCGGCATGGTGGTGTATTTACGGCGCAAGATGAGATATATGCCAATGTAGTTGGGGGCATAAAAGTGACTGAAACCAGTTCTGATTTAGCGATTGTAATCGGTGTAGTGTCTAGCTTAAAGGATAGAGTCGTTCCGCATGATGCGTTCTTTTTTGGCGAGATTGGTCTTAGTGGCGAAATTAGACCGGTGGCAAATGGTCATGCGCGCTTAAACGATGCGGCAAAACATGGCTTTAAAAAAGCGATAATTCCAAAAGCTAATGTACCCAAGACGCCGATTAAAGGCTTACAAATTTACGGTGTA
>CANGLL010000158.1 GCA_947454605.1 Methylococcaceae bacterium
GCCAAACTGAATGGTTTAAACCCAACCGAATGGTTGAACGATACCTTAGAAAAGCTACCCACTTGGCCTAATAGTCGTATTGATGAGTTATTGCCATTAAGTCCAGAATGGATTACAAACATTAAACAGAATACACCCGACAAATCTACGTGGTAGCGTTATACGCATACATTGTTACGTCACTTTTAGTGTGTGCGATCTGCCTTTATAGCGAAAATCAAAAGTTTTTTAATATAAGAATCAATTTATGCTGCTTAAATTTTGCCGATTTTGTAATTAGCGCGAAGCTGAAACTCACTTTGGGGGGGGACTTCAATAGTATCGCAAGAGACATTGCCTGATTCAACGCAGACAAAGCGTTGGTAATCGTCGGTCTCTAAATCGGTAATGGTCGGGGGTAAGTCTACGCCTGGGTTCCAGACGACCGCTGTTTTGTGATGTGTTGCCGTAATAATGATCTTTCTTCTAAAGGCCTGATCTTGAATGACCAACGGGTTTTCGACATCTTTATAAATCCTATTAACTTCGGTGTTAATAGTCAGGTGCCCCTCTTGTTGGTATTCTTCTTCATTTTGTGCTTTGTCTAAGTAAGTAGAATTATCTAAGCCTAAAATCTTAATGTCGTTGATGTGCCCTACATTAAAGTAGGCGTGGAGCGCTTGCGTAATAGTAAAAGATTTATCACCGGTATTACGGGTGATTAAATTTACCGTGAGCGTGTCACTGATGATGACTTCTAATTCTAAACTGAAGGGTTGTTGCCAATAAGCTTCGCTTTTAGGGGAGTTCTCAAACTGAAACACAATTTTAGTTTCATCTTTAGAGAGCGCTTCGGTCTTTAAAATATCCCACAAGCCATTACGCACAAAGCCATGATCGGGTCTTTTATCTTCTGAGGGGTCTGGGCCAAACCAGGGCCAGCATAGCGGTATACCGCCTCTGATAGCTCTGCCTTCTTCATACCATGAGTTTTGGCTGACAAAGAGTAAATCTTCTTCTTCCCTATGGGGTTTATAGGACAGGATTTGCGCACCATGCAGAGAAATAATGGCGCTCGCACGGGCATTGTTGATAAAGATAAAGGGTAAGTGACCATTGCCTTTATCGAATTTGAGGTGGCCTTTAATGCCATGGTCACGATTTAAATGCTCAATTCTCATGTGTTTATTTTAACATGCCTAACGGGTTAGATTTTAAAATAAACTCAGTAAAGTAGTACGTCTGCTGGGATTGCTTTCAAAGATAACGACCGTTTTTTCATGAACAGTGTAATGGCTACCTTTGTATTGTTTTTGCTTGGTTGGGGTAATAATATCGTAAGGTGCTTGCTGCGAAGTGTCTAATGCAACACACCATTTTTTAGCTTTAATCAGCGGGAGTCGAATAGAAGCACTTTCATCTGACATATTCATGACAACATGTAAATCTTCTTCATCTGCGTCAACACCCGTTAAGGTAAAAGCAAGAATGCGTGCTTCGGGGTCAAACCAGAGCGGTTCATTAATCTCAGTGCCATGCCAAGATACATCAGGTTTATCTTTGCCGGTCGGCACTTCTCCGGTGAGAAAGCGTCTGCGCATAATGGCGGGATGTCTTTTACGTAAGGCGATCATTTCTTGCACAAAGCGTAAAACATCGGCATTTTTCTTAGCCAGGTTCCAATCTATCCAACTCGTATCATTATCTTGGCAGTAACAATTGTTGTTACCGCGTTGGCTGTGTAAGATTTCATCCCCAGCCAATAGCATCGGTACACCTTGGCTAAGCAATAAAATAGCAAACACGTTCTTAGCTTGTTTCTTACGAAAATCTAAAATGTCCGCATTGTTTGTGTCCCCTTCAACGCCAGAGTTATAACTTAGATTGTTACTGCAGCCATCACGATTATCTTCGCCATTGGCTAGATTATGTTTTTCGTTGTAACTGAATAAGTCGTATAACGTAAAACCATCATGACAGGTGACAAAGTTGATGCTGTTGATGGGTAAACGACCTTGGTGTTGATAGAGGTCGCTACTGCCACAAATACGGGTGGCTAATTCTGATAATAAACCTTTATCCCCTCTGACGAATTGGCGAATGATGTCTCTGTAGCGACCATTCCACTCTGCCCAACGATAGCCAGGGAAGCTGCCTACTTGATAAAGCCCTGCGGCATCCCACGCTTCTGCAATGAGTTTTGTTTTAATCAGTTGCTCTGAAAGCTCAATGCCCCACAATACAGGCGGATCTTGTAATACTTCGCCGTTTTCGCCTCTCGCCATGGCGCTGGCTAAGTCAAAACGGAAGCCGTCGACATGCATTTCCCTGACCCAATATTCTAGGCAGCTAATGATAAAGCGGGCGACTAAGGGGTGATTGGCATTAACCGTGTTTCCACAGCCTGTATAGTCACGTAGGATGCTTTTATCTGCGTTGTCGGTGTGATAGAAAGATTTACCGCCGATGCCTCTAAAATTAATAACGGGGCCGGTCGCGCCTGCTTCAGCCGTATGATTAAAGACTACATCCATAATCACGCCGATGCCTGCTTTATGGAGCGCTTTAACTAAATCTCTAAATTCTTGAACATGTGTACCCTCTTCAGGTGTTACACAGTAACCGGGGTGTGGGCTAAAGAAGCTGTGAGTACTGTATCCCCAATAGTTTTTTAAACCGAGTTCTGCTGTTTTGGGCGGCACGTCTTGTTCGTCAAAAGCCATGATGGGTAATAGTTCTACATGGCTAATGCCCAGTTTTTGTAGATAGGGTATCTTTTCAATAAGACCTGAGAACGTACCTGGATGTTTAACTTTTGATGATGAATGACGGGTAAAACCGCCCACATGTAGTTCATATACGATGGCTTTTTCACTACGAATGGCTAAAGGCATGTCACCTTCCCAATCATATTGATCATCGGTGACCATGCAACGCATTGAGCTCAGTACGTTATCACCTGGATTGCACGCCGCTTTTCTATCCCAGCGTTTATGGCTGACAGCTTGTGCCCATGGATCTAGTAGATGTTTTTCTTTCTCAAAACGGAATCCAGAATCACGCTCTTGGCCTTGGCCATTCATGCGCCAGGTGTACCATGTGCCCACAGGTAGTTTTGAGACGTAAACATGCCAAGAGAAAAAGGTGCGGTTTATGTCTTTATTGAGGGGGATGATCTGGAACGGTTCGTCACTATCAGCACTTGAGAATAATAGTAATTCCACTTGTTCTGCATAACGACTAAAAATGGAGAAGTTAACCCCTTTTTCGTTATATTTTGAACCCGAAGGATAGGGCTTTCCATGCTTTAGTTGATAGTCTTGTTGCATATCTCTGCTTTATACCAGCTGAACCCTGAATCTTTATATTAGACTAATAATTCATGCAAAAAACAAGCCATATAATTAGTTTACTGATTTTTATGGCTTATTATCTGTGTAGGGTGTTGAATGATGCCTTAATTGCACCAATTGAGTGCGTATTGATTTAAGTTAGCGCGTTATCAAGGGTCTAATCAACTGTTTTTAGATTGTATTTTCTAACGCGATAACGCAAAGTTTCTCGCGTTGCGCCCAAGTCTCTAGCGGCGGCTGTTAGATTGTTATCGGCTCTGTCTAAGGCTGTTTTGATGATAAAACGATCCATATCATCTAATGCCATACTGCCATCTAATGGCAAGTAGATACCTGACTGATGGGCTTTAGCTTGGTTTGGATCGGTAATCTCTTCAGAACCTTCCATTGGTAATGAAGGCGATGATTTTCTAGGCAATTGTAACCATTGAATCGGGAAAATATGACTGTCTGCAAAGAGTACGCAACGTTCAATAACATTCCTTAATTCTCTTACATTACCGGGCCAATGGTGGCTTTTTAGTTTTTGCCAGACCTCATCCGATATATTCTTAACTTGGCGACCCGCTTTAGCATTGTATTCTGCGATAAAAAGCGGTACGAGTTCATCCAAATCATCGATCGCTTCACGTAAGGGCGGCAAGATCACTTTAAATACACTCAGGCGATGATATAAGTCTGCTCTGAAATGACCTTCTTGGGTCATCTGTTCTAGATCGCGGTTGCTGGCGGCCACTATTTGCACGTCAACATTGATTTCTTTTTCGCCACCTAAGCGACGGAATTTATGATCTTCAATGGCTTTTAATAATTTAGCTTGCAGATCGAGGGGCATTTCACCAATTTCATCCATAAAAAGAGTGCCGCCATCGGCTTGTTCAAGCAATCCACGGTGTCTTCCTGAAGCGCCAGTGAATGCCCCAGGTTCATGTCCGAATAATTCGGACTCAAGCAGTTCTCGCGGCAGCGCAGCGCAGTTGACTTCTATCATAGGGTTTTGAGCTCGCGGTCCCCCATAATGTAATATGCGTGCTGTTAACCCTTTGCCGGTGCCACTTTCGCCACCTATGATTAAAGCGCTGAAAGGCACATTGGTCAGTTTAGATAATAACGCTCTAATATTGATGGCTTGTTCACTTTGGCCTAAATAAGCATCAGGGGAGTATCTTCGGTAACCTTGTTTTGTTTGATCAATAACTCGGCGTTGCATTAAGGCACTGCGCGTTGCACTGGTTACAACGAGATCTAAGCGCTCTAAATCACAAGGTTTTTCTAAAAAGTCATAAGC
>CANGLL010000159.1 GCA_947454605.1 Methylococcaceae bacterium
ATTGATATTAGGCGACGCCATATCAATTTTAGCGCGTAGCACATACTGACCATCAGCGAACTCGCCGGCACGCATACGGGTAAATAAATCTAAATTCTCTGCAATAGAGCGATTACGATCAGGACTTTCTCTACCCGGTTCGGTTAACGTACCGCGATATAGCCTGATCTCTTCAGCCGATAAACTATCGACATAAGCTAAGCCTTGCTCAATGAGTTGCACCGCATAACTATAGAGTTGTTCAAAATAATCAGAGGCATTGTACAAACCCGCCCACTCAAACCCCAACCATTTCACATCGCGTTCTATTGACTCCATGTACTCGATGTTTTCTTTTTCTGGATTGGTATCATCAAAACGTAAATTACATGTACCTTTAAATTCACCTGCGATACCAAAATTTAAGCAGATAGATTTAGCGTGGCCTATGTGTAAATAACCGTTAGGCTCGGGTGGAAAGCGTGTGGCTACTTTGCCCTGATTTTTGTTTTCTTTAAGGTCATAGGTAATGATTTGACGAATAAAATTGGTCGAAACGGGCGTATCGTTTGTAGTCATAACTTTGTAGGTAAGGAGTAGGGATATGTCATTTTAAAGTAGCGCGTTGTAAGGTACAAGGCGACAGTTAAGCGAATAAGTTATTTCTTCTGGATATAAAAAATCTGTTGGCTATCTTGTTTTATCATTTCTAAGATTTGATGCCCTGCTTGATCGGTAAATACACCAAAATCTAAATGCGCCGCTGGATCAGTGGCAATCACTTTAACTACGTCACCGCTCTCCATGGCAACTAATATCTTTTTTAATCGTAACAATGGCAAAGGACATAACAAGCCGCTGGCGTCGACTTCGTGACTAAATTCAAGCATTGTTTAGGTACTCTTTAAGCTGTAGAGTGCTTATAATACCATTCTCGAACCAATCTAAAAATGCTCTCGAATAAATGGACTATTTCCCTCTCTTTATTAAATTGCAGAATAAACCCTGCTTAGTGATCGGTGCGGGTGAAATTGCTGCCCGTAAAATTGAATTATTAGCGCGAGCGGGTGCCAACATCACCGTCATTGCGCTCGAAATCAGCCATCATGTAGCCAGTCTCGAACAAAAATACAATTTAACCATTCAGCAAAGAGTATTTACCCCTAATGACGTGATTAATTTTGCTTTAGTCATTTCAGCAACTGACAATAGAAGCACCAACGAATTAGTCGCCCAAAGCTCAGAAACCCACAAAATTCTAGTTAATGTTGTTGATAGCCCTGACTTATGTGGCTTTATCTTCCCTGCCATTATTGACCGCTCACCTATTATTGCAGCTGTCTCTTCGGGAGGTGCAGCTCCTGTTTTAGCGCGTTTATTAAGAGCCAAGATAGAAACGATTATCCCACCCGCTTATGGTCAATTAGCTCAGTTAGCAGAACGCTATAGAAACAAAGTTAAAACGCTCATTAAAGAACCCGCTCAACGCCGTATCTTTTGGGAAAATATCTTTCAAGGATCAGTGGCAGAAGCCGTTTTTGCCGGCAACAATGACAGTGCAGATCAACAATTACAGTATGTCCTGCAACAACAAAAAAACACTGCTCCAGTGGGCGAGGTTTATTTAATAGGTGCAGGGCCAGGAGCGGCAGACTTATTAACCTTTAGAGCTTTGCGTTTAATGCAACAAGCGGATGTGATTGTTTATGATCATTTAGTTTCACCCGAGATTATGGATTTAGCCCGCCGAGATTCAGAAAAGATTTATGTGGGCAAACAACGTGACAAACATACTCTACCCCAAGAGTCTATTAATACCTTATTAGCTGACCTTGCTAAGGAAGGAAAACGTGTCGTACGTTTAAAAGGAGGAGATCCTTTTATTTTTGGTCGCGGTGGCGAAGAAATTGAAACTTTAATGGAACAAGGTATTCACTTTCAGGTTGTTCCTGGCATAACAGCAGCTTCGGGTTGTTCTACCTATGCTGGCATCCCCTTAACCCATAGAGATCATGCACAATCCTGTACTTTTGTGACGGGGCATTTAAAAGATAACTCCATTAATTTAAATTGGACTCAATTAGCGTTACCCAATCAAACTATTGTCATCTATATGGGCTTGGTCGGTCTTGAAAAGATTTGTGAAGCTTTGATTGCACATGGAAGCCCAAAAGATTTACCCATTGCCTTGGTTCAACAAGGCACTACGAATAATCAACGTGTTGTGACAGGTGTGCTTGAATCTTTTGCCAACAAAATTGCCAACTTAGACATTAAGCCACCGACTTTAGTTATTATTGGCAATGTAGTCACTTTGCATGACAAGCTGAATTGGTTTCAATTGAACAATCAAAATTAATTCTATCTATAAATATTCATTATACTAAGCACCCAAAATAGACTCACTTTATTCAAAACAACTAAAATAAAAGATTGAATTTTTCCGTTAAATTCCCTATTCTTTGCTAGTTTACTTTTTAAGCTAAAAAGTTTTCCACCAAGAGAACCTAGTTCTCTTAATTTTAAAACCAAGAGGTCACTATGAAAAAAACACTTGCTACAGCAGCTGGTATCGTTTTAATCGCTTTAAGCGGTTCTGCTTTCGCTGACGAACAATTAGAAATTGGTCAAAAAATTTATGAACGTGCTTTCGGCCGTGGTTGTGGTACTTGCCACGACATCGCGTCAAACCCACAATTACCTGCTAACATCAAAGCTGGCACTTTAACTAGAGCAAGCTTCGAAAAAATCTTAAAAGAAGGTAAAGGCGGTATGCCAGTAGCAATCGCTGAAATCATGAAAAACAAAGCAGTAGAAAAAGCGGGTTACGGTGAAGATCAAGCGGTTGACGCTTTATTCGCTTACATCAGCAGCAAATAAGAATAAAAATAAGACGCACAAAAAAAGCCGCCCTTGCTCACAAAGCAGGGCGGCTTTTTTTGTCTATCAATTAATGCATGGTTACTTTTTTGCTAAATACTGCGTAATATTTTCTTTTTTGGGTAATCGATAACGATTATTCAACCAAACCCCACCAATTGCAGCCAACATTAAGCCACATGACGCTAAGGTCAAATAAACTAAACGTTTTAAACTGTGCATTTCTTGCACAATTTGTTCATTAGGTACCGTTGAAGGAACAACTTTGGCGGATTCAGAATAAGACTTTAAAACCTGGACTTCATTTTTTAAATCTTCAAGCGTACCCAACGAGTTAGAAACCGATCCTACTCGAATACTTTCTTCTAACGTTCTTAATTTACTTTCTATTGAACCACTGACCAAACCAACAAACTGGCCTTTTAAGGTATTAACTTCTGCAGATAAAACAGGATTGGGTTCAGATATTTTTATATCCGAACTTTTAAGGCGACTAACATCTTGATTTGGAATCAAATAAAAGCCCGCCACAATGATAACTACCATCAATATAAAGATGATAGCTGTTAACCAGCGATTAACTTTCATTAAAGCTTGATGCGAGGGTATTCTTTGCAGAACGACTAGTTCTGTTTCTGTCTCACGCAACTCACTCATTATTAGATTCCCCTCAAACCAAGCTCATTATTAATGTCTTGGCAGGACGTTGTTATTTTTATTAGTACTATTTAGCTCGCAATTATACAAGCTAAATAGTTTTTGTCCTTTTTTTTTAAACCCTAATTACCGCAGCTTTTTGGCCGCTGCTATACGCATGCGTAACGCATTTAGCTTAATAAAGCCTTCTGCATCTTTTTGATTATAAGCGCCGCCATCATCTTCAAACGTAGCAATGCTCTCATCAAATAAGCTATCGGTATCAGATGCTCTACCTACCACGATCACATTGCCCTTATACAATTTAAGTCTTACTTTACCGTTAACCGATACTTGCGACTCATCAATCATTGTTTGCAACATTTTACGCTCAGGACTCCACCAGTAACCGTTATAAATTAAAGAGGCGTAACGCGGCATTAACTCATCTTTTAAATGCGCCACTTCTCTATCTAAAGTTAAAGATTCAATCGCACGATGTGCTTTTAGTAAAATGGTGCCGGCCGGGGTTTCATAACAACCACGTGACTTCATACCGACATAACGGTTTTCAACGATATCTAAACGACCAATACCATTTGCGCCGGCTACTTTATTGAGTTGCTCTAAAACAGTTGCAGGAGAAACAGCTACATCGTCAATTTCAATCACATCACCGTGTTGATAAGTTAACTCAATATAAGTGGCTTTATCTGGTGCGTTTTCTGGCGATACAGTCCAACGCCACATATCTTCTTCTGGCTCTGTCCAAGGATCTTCAAGGATACGACCTTCATAAGAGATGTGTAATAAATTAGCGTCCATTGAGTAAGGTGATGTTTTACCTTTTTTATTCTCAACAGAAATACCGTGTTTTTCAGCGTAAGCCAAAAGAGATTGTCTAGAGTTTAAATCCCACTCACGCCAAGGCGCAATCACATGAATATCAGGTCTTAAGGCATAAGCACCCAATTCAAAACGCACTTGGTCATTACCTTTACCCGTTGCGCCATGAGAAATAGCCTCTGCGCCTGTTTCATTAGCGATTTCTATCAAGCGTTTAGCAATTAATGGTCGCGCAATAGAAGTACCTAATAAATACTCACC
>CANGLL010000160.1 GCA_947454605.1 Methylococcaceae bacterium
CCTACTAAAGCCAGAGAGAAATTGGGCTGGGTACCGCAAATTACTTTGCAGGAAATGATCAGTGAAATGGTTGCATTCGATTTTGATGAAGCCAGAAAGCATGCCCTATTGAAAAATGAAGGTTACAATGTTTCGGTAAGTCGAGAATAGCCAGATGAGCGATAAACAAGATAAAATCTATGTGGCCAGACATCGTGCCATGGTGGGTTCAGTCATTGTTAAACAGTTAACTGATTACTAAATTTTATTATTTATATATTCGCTATTATGCTAGAAAGATAGCTGTTTGATTGAATGAAAATTTACAATAATTTGAATTCTAATCCAGAGATTATTTATGCAATCTTTGAAAATCATAAATAATAAATCGTTCGTCTAAAAAGGGAGGTATTTTTAACTTTTGTATTTCTACTTAGTATATCTATTTAAGAGGTTTCAAATATGAATAAATTTAAATTCATGACACTCACTAAAAACTCTGCTATAGATAATAAGTATTACCAGCAGGTGATAGACTCACTTGAGGTGCCCAATATTTCCCCTTTTTTTAAATTGCATCTGGCTATTTGGCAGTTAAGACCCTTTGACTTACAAAAACAATATCCATTGGATTGCCCACAAGGAAGAATGGGGTTTTTGGCTTGGTGTGTATTTCACGGGCGTAACGAATATGCGGCTTTACGAGAATTGCAAGTATTTTGGGATGCCTTAGCCCAACCAGCGGATATACCTCAAACACTCTATTCTGGAGCAATTACGCGTTTAATGCAGTTGGCTGCTATATTCCGTTTGGATCTTCAGATAGATTCAGCGTTAACTACAGAAAACCAACAACTTGAGCTTTTACAATGGTTCTGCTTTTATGGTTGGAAGGAATTAGGATTAACACCTAAGGACATCGCAAATTGTCAAAAGCCATATTTTGTAAAAAACCCAGTTAATAATATTTCGTTTATTGACGCTGTTATTTACGCCTCACGACTAGACTTACAAAATCAATTTAATCTCACGACGGATACTGGCCAGTTTGATTATAACCTGTGGTTACAAACAACGGGCGCAAAAGAAACCGTCTTAAACTTACTTTTACCCCAACAGATGGTTATAGCGCCAGACGATAATACGCCTGCGTTAAAATGGGGGGTTAATCTAATAGGTTATGCCTTTGGTGAATTGGGTATTGGCGAAGATGTGCGTATGGCTGCATTGGCACTTGATGCTGCTAAAGTGCCGTTTACAGTGATTAATTTTCACCCAGGTGATTCTGTTAGGCAACAAGATTTTAGTATAGCCCATTGGGTAACTAATGCGCCTATTTATTCAATAAATATAGTGTGTTTAACCGCAGTTGAGCATTTTCGTATTTATGCAGAACGAGGTGATGCACTATTCAAAAATCGCTACACCATTGGATACTGGCCTTGGGAATTACTCAATTGGCCGAAGAATTGGCAACACTGCTTTAGCTTG
The DNA here is from genome assembly GCA_947454605.1 of Methylococcaceae bacterium. Lineage (GTDB taxonomy): Bacteria > Pseudomonadota > Gammaproteobacteria > Methylococcales > Methylomonadaceae > Methylobacter_C. The sequence goes on from CANGLL010000160.1 coordinate 1,471, forward strand.
GTTGATGAGGTTTGGGCATTTAGTCAACTTACATGGCAGTCCGTAGAAAAAATGAGCCCTGTTCCGGTATTAAAAATGCCATCCGCTGTTGCCCTTCCTCAAGTAAAACGTTATCAGAGAAAAGCCTGGTCATTACCTGAATCGAGCTATTTATTTGTGTTTTCTTTTGATGGTAATTCTAGTCTGGCGCGTAAGAACCCTCTGGGTGTTATTAATGCCTTTCAAAAGGCATTTCCCAAGGGTACTGAAGCGGTGGGGTTAGTGATTAAATGCATGCGTCCAGATCTTAAGAATCGTGCTTGGAAAAGTATTTTAAAAATGGCACTCGATGATAGTCGAATTAAGATTATTGATCAGATGTTAAATAAGCCTGAAGTATTAGGGCTTTATAAAGTCTGTGATTGTTTTGTTTCTTTGCACCGTGCAGAAGGTTTTGGACGGGGTATTGCTGAGGCACTATTGCTAGGTTTAAAAGTGATAGCGACTGATCACGGGGGTAATGTTGACTTTTGTTTGCCGGGTAGCGCTTATTTAGTGTCTTATAAGTTGATTAAGGTCGGTAAAAATGATTATGTAGAACCTACAGGGCAATATTGGGCAGAACCCAATATTTCTGATGCGGCTATGATTATGAAGAAACTAGCGAGTGAGGAAGTCAAGTCAAAAAAAACGGTTAAATCCGCTATCAAAAGTCAATTTTCAGTAGCTACGATCGGTCAAAACTATAAAGAACGCTTAACTAGTATTTATAGGAATAAACTTTCTTTTAAATAACCTGGTTTCAAGTATGAAGTGCACCGCCGTTCATTGATGTATTTTCACAAAAACTTAATGGCCGCTATAACTACACCGGCGTTAAGGTCATTTCAAAACCTATTTCAAAAGCTAAATTTGACATGTTATTTCCTCATTGTGTTTTAAGAACCGGAACCCTTTCCCAGTTGATGAGGAATACTTTAATTATAAAATAATAGGGGACAGACCACTATTAATAAGCACTCATTAATGCTAAAGTATTTTCTTGAAGAAGTAAAGTGTCATGCCTCGTCGCTCTCGAATTATTGTTCCCAACACACCACAGCATATTATTCAGCGGGGTAATAATCGCCAAGCTTGTTTTTATGCGGATGAAGATTATCAATTTTATTTGGAATGGCTAAAGAACTATGCGGATAAAACTGAATGTCGCATACATGCTTATGTGTTAATGACAAATCATGTACATCTTTTAGTTTCTACAGATAAATCTGAAGCGCTGAGAGTTCTGATGAAAGCTTTGGGGCAGCGTTATACGCAATATGTAAATAAAGTGTATAGGCGTAGCGGGACTTTATGGGAGGGGCGATATAAATCATGTCCCATTCAGGCAGAAACTTATTTGTTAGCTTGCCAGCGTTATATCGAGCTTAATCCTGTGCGAGCAGCTATGGTAAGACACCCCGCTGAATATAAGTGGTGTAGCTATGCGACCAATGCACAAGGCGCCCCCAATTTAATTATTCAACCGCACGGGGTTTATATGGCGATGGGCTTGAACGATTCAAGTAGGCTGGAAGCTTATCGCGAGCTTTTTAGGTATTCTCTTGATATTGGTGTTGTGGATGAAATACGTAAAGCAACGAATGGAAATTATGTCCTCGGTAACTCTAAATTTTCTGAGCAAATTGCCGAGGCTTTGGGTAGGCGTGTAATAGCGGGAAAGTCTGGGCGTCCCAAATTGACTGATGCATAAATAAAAAACCAATGGAGTCGGATTTGATTGAAACCGCTAACTCTTCTCATAATGGCTGCTATGTTAAAGGGCTTTACTTATCTACGCATAATGATTTGCTATGTTAAAATAATCAGCATTCAAAATGAGGGGGAACGTACATGACTGATGATGAATTAAAAGCTTTGGTGGTAAGTCTTGCTGTTGCCCAAGATCGCACTGATGAGCAAATGAAATGTACTGACGAAAAGTTGTAGCGTATGGGTATTAGGTTAAAGAAAAATTCGTGATTAATGGTAAGTAATAGTTGGAGTTAATAATGCCTGTTATATCAATGTTTTATGGAATAATTATTCGCATGTATTTGCTGGATAACAAGCATCATAATTTACCCCATATACACGCCCGTTATGCCGAATTTGAAGCTTCAATCAATATTAGTGACGGTGAGGTGTTAGCCGGTGAGTTGCCGCGTAAGCAATTACGTTTAGTGCAGGCTTGGGTAGAGCTACATCGTGATGAATTAATGGCTGATTGGGAGTTATCGGTTAGCAATGAAAAACCATATAAGATTGCACCATTGTGAGGATTTATGTTCTGGGATGTGAAGTTAGTTAAACCTCTGCCTAATTATTGTATTTATGTAGAGATTGAAAACCAACAAAAGGGAGTGTTTGATCTTAAGCCTTATCTTGATAAGGGCGTATTTAAAGAATTACAAAATATACATTATTTTAATCAAGTGGGTATTTTATTTGGAGCGGTTACTTGGCCGCATGAGCAAGACATTGCCCCTGAAACTTTATTAGCGGAAATGGTTTTGGTTGATGCTGATGTTATTCCTTAAAAAATGGCTATATCACCGTTAAATGTTGAAAATTCCCTAAAACTCGATGTTCATGTTTTTGAATTTTCTGTCATCTGACTCATGTAAAGATCAACCAGCAGCTCGGTACCGTAGCAGATAATAGGGGACCTACCACGATAGGGGACGTACCACGGTTTATGCCTTCTCATAATGGACTGTTATGTTAAAGGGCTTTACTTGTCTAAGTATGATGATTTGCTATGTTAGAATTATCAGCATTGAAAATGGGGGAAACTAATATGACTGATGATGAATTAAAAGCGTTGGTGGCAAGTCTTGCTGTTGCTCAAGATCGTACTGATGAGCAAATGAAGCTTAATGCTATTGCTCAAAGGGCAACAGATGAGCAAATGAAGCTTAATGCTATTGCTCAAAGGGCGACAGATGAGCAAATGAAGCTTAATGCTATTGCTCAAAGGGCGACAGATGAGCAAATGAAGCGCAACGATAAAATGTTGACAGAAAAACTTGATCGGTTAGGTATTACGCTGGGCAATGTAACCAATAATCAAGGTGATGTTGCAGAAGAATTTTTCTTTAATAGTTTAGCA